>DAFR01000072.1:0-1656 GCA_002497965.1 Methanomicrobiaceae archaeon UBA436
CAGCGGCTTTCAGGATCCAAAAGTTAAAGTTACCGATCGCTGTTATATACCCATGTAAGATTCTTGCCGGGTAGTGCGTCCCCGCTGACCGGGCAGGGCAGGAGTGGATCACTTATGATTGAGCATCAGGACAAATTTAGCACGATTATTGGCCTCCTTGAAGAGCACGCACCTCAACCGCTCTCAATCTCTGTAATCGCTCGTAAACTCGGGATGAACCGGGCCACAGCCTCCAAGTACCTTGAGCTGCTCGAGTCGAGCGGGGATGTAAGCATGCAAAGGTTCGGGAGATCAAAGTTGTATAGCGCGGCGCAACGTGTCCCGCTCTCGGAACTCTTCGATCGGCTCTCTAACGCCATTGTTGTCCTGGATGCGGATCTCCATATCCTGATGGTGAACACAAGTTTTATCCGGACACTTGGTATCCATCGCGGGAGAAACCTGATCGGCAGCCCTCTCTTCGACCTGAACCTCCGCATCTTTTCAGACCCCGCCATCAGGCGAAATATTGAGAGAGTCCAGTTGTCGGGCCCCTATCTCTCTGATATGCAGTATATCGAGGACAGCACGAACCACATATATCACATCGAGTTTGCCCCGATAGTCTCCCATGTCGGGAAACCCGGCATAATGATCAGCCTGCGTGATATCACGGCGGGGAAAAACACCGAAGCAGCTCTGAGGGACTCCGAGAATAAGATCCGGACGATTTTCGAGAGAGTCCCCAGCGGCATCATCCTCTTTGCAGCTGATGGAACCATCCTCAACGCAAACCGCGCATCCCTGGAGATCCTCGGGCTGAGACATGTCGCGGAACTTGCGGGGGGGAACATCTTTGCCATCTCCTGCTATAAGGGAACGATAACCAAGTTGATCCAGCGCGGAAAAGTCGCCGAGACGGAGCTGGTCTGCGATTTCGACCACCTGAAACGCGACCAGCGGATTCCAACCACTCGATCGGGCATCGCTTATTTTGACGTGGTCTTCACCCCGATCGCTCTCGACAGAGGAAGGGTTCCGGATGAGTTTGCCATACTCTTCAAGGATGTCACCACTGAACATCTCGCCAGAAAGGAACTCGCCTTTAATGAGACGCGTTACCGTTCATTCTTTGAGAATACCTGCAATGGTGTCCTGATCTACGAACCGATCGACGGCGGCAGCGAATACGTATTCAAGGATGTCAACCGCGCGACAGAGGAGATCCTCCGTATGGATAAGGCCGACCTGGTGGGAAAGAAACTCTTTGAGGTCTTCCCGGATCTCCCCGCCCAGGACGTCCGTAACACCCTGATCCGTGTCCTGGAGACTGAAAAGCCCGAGTTTCTGCAGCCGGTCCAGTACAGGAAGGAACCGGCCTCACCATGGATATGGCACTATATCTTCAAACTGCCTTCCGGGGAGATCGCATCTTTTATGATAGACATATCGGATGCTGTTCGGGAGGATACTGAAGCGCCGCTCTCGACGTGCGGTGCTCGTGATCATATGACGAGCAGAGCAACTCTATAAAACCAGTATATAATATTATTCTTTATTGTTTGACATATATTTGGCTGCTTTTTAAACCCCGTGTCAACCGGTCGTCAGGTTAACAGGGCTGCAGGGCTCCAGAATATCAGTAGTATGCAAAATTTGACGGTTTACCGTTGCCCT
>DAFR01000072.1:1737-8080 GCA_002497965.1 Methanomicrobiaceae archaeon UBA436
ACCGGTCCACAAAATGATGCGATCGGAAGAGAAACCTTAAATGGGGTAGGACCGCTGTGGTCCGCCACAGGCAATTGGGATTGATGTGCGGACCGCAGCTGCCTTACCAGTGCTTTATTGGCACTGGTAACGTATCAAAGTTTTGGGTAGGCCTGCCTATGGATTGGTTGCTTTGCCGATCGCCAGGAGGCCAGTAAAATGCAAACAAAAATTGGTTATTTTGCATCCCTTGAGCAGTACCGCCCAATGGATGCGCTGGAACAGGCAGTAAGAGCAGAGAAAGTCGGTTTCGACTCGGTATGGGCGGATGACCACTTCCATCCGTGGTACCACGAGAACGCGCAGTCAGCACAGGCATGGGCCTGGATGGGCGCAGCACTTCAGGCCACCAAGAAGGTGTTCATGTCAACCTGCATCACCTGCCCGATCCTGAGATACAACCCTGGTGTCGTTGCACAGACGTTTGCAACGCTCCGACAGATGTACCCCAATCGTGTAGGTGTTGCTGTAGGCGCCGGTGAGGCGATGAACGAGGTACCTGTCACCGGCAAGTGGCCAAGCGTTGCAGAACGCCAGGAGATGACGGTCGAAGCTGTCCAGGTTATGCGCAAACTCTGGGAAAGCGACGAACCGGTCACCTTCAAGGGCAAGTACTTCGTCCTTGACAAGGCGTTTCTGTACACCAAACCCGAGGATAAAACCGTCCCGCTCTATTTCAGCGGCATGGGCCCCACGGGTGCAAAGCTTGCCGGTATGTATGGTGACCACCTCATGACCGTTGCGGCTGATCCAGCCACGCTCAAGAATGTCACCATTCCAAAGTTCGAGGAAGGAGCCCGCGAGGCGGGGAAGGACCCGAGCAAGATGGAGCACGCCATGCTCATCTGGTACTCGGTCGACCCCGACCCCGATAAGGCGGTCGAGGGCAACCGGTTCTGGGCAGGATGTCTTGTCCCCTCGATGTTTAAGTACAAGGTCTACGACCCGAAGGAGGTCCAGCTCCACGCGAACCTTGTCCACTGCGACACCATCAAGGAGAACTACATCTGCGCCACGGACGCCGAAGGATTGATCAAGGGGATCGAGCGTTTCAAGGAGGCTGGCATCGACCACTTCTGCCTTGGAAACTCCAGCCCGAACGTGAACTACGGCATCGATATCTTCAAGGAAGTTATCCCTGCTGTCACGGAGTGAACGGGGCTCGCCCCCAAAAATTTATTTTGGAGGGTTATGGCAGAACTTCAGGATATTTCCAGGCTCATTGAGGAGGGCAACACATACTTACCCGGACAGGAAAGCGGCACCCGGTCAGCATACTACTCAAACCCCGACTGGAGCGGTGTCAGCCTGCTGGATCTCGCATCAGGGGCGAATACGGGAGGCGCATTCACATCTCACCTTGTCAGGGTTCAGAAGGGTTGTGAGGTTCCCGATCATCTCCACGAGAATCAGTGGGAGTGGAACGCCGTCCTCGCGGGGCAGGGAAAGATGATCCTCGATGGGAGGGAGATCCTCTTTGGGCCTGGAGATACGTTCACCACACCGCCGGGCGTCCGGCATACCGTCGTCGCTGATAAGGAGGATATCGCCCTGCTGGCGGTCTTCGTTCCCGGCACAATGTGAGAAGCCCGCTAAAAAATCCGTCTCATTCCCCATATAACACAGAAATCCCGCAGCTTCAATACCTCTCTGCCAGAAATATCGGCATTATCCACCTGCAAGCCGATTGAACTCACGTGGGTTGCCTATCACCGTATCTCTGGATTCGGGGCCAGGTGAGTCTGGGAAAACCTTTTTTTGTCCCCTGGTCAGACTTCCGGCACCGGGCGTTCTGACCGCGCGCGGAACTGACAGAACTGCTCAGGTCCGCTAAACGTATACTATACGCAAATGAGGTTTAGTTCTCATGCAGGATGCCACAACCAGAGTCAGGTGGAGATCCGCCCTTCTGCCCATTACCCGCGCCGCCTGGCGCAGATCTCGACCAACCGCGCGGCAAGGTCACGAACCGCCACCCGCGCCGGACTCTTGTCAGGTATCTCCGCGATCGGCGTTCCCGCAAGGTCTGCCTCATCGACAGCCGGGTCCTCCGGGATCCGGGCGATAAGCGGGAGATCGCTCTCGATAACAGCATCCCCGTGGTCGCGGTTGACGACCAGGAATATCTTCTCAGGCTCAAGACCGAGCGACTCCGCAAGGTCGCGGATGCGGCCGGCGGTCCGGATCCCGCGGGCTCCAGGATCGCTTGCTATCAGCAGGATATCCGGTCTCCTGATGGTCCCTCGGGATATGTGCTCCATACCCGCCTCGGAGTCCACGATGACATACCGGTAGTCGCGTTCGAGCGTTTCGATGCACTCCTTTAAGAGCGCGTTTGGGAAACAGTAGCATCCCGACCCCTCAGGCCGTCCCATGGCAAGAAGGTCGTAGCCCTCCGCCTCCGCCAGCGCCCGGCGGAACCGGTACCTGATGTAGCCCGTCCTGTCCATGCCGGGCGGGATGGAGCGGGTGAAGGCCTCCTCGCGCATGCTCCCCAGCGTCTCATTGAGCGCGATCCCGAGAGCCTCGTGAAGGTTCGCGTTTGGATCGGCATCCACGGCAAGGATCGGACGTTCGCCTGCCCTGACCAGGGCATCAACCAGGAGCGCCGAGATCGTGGTCTTCCCTGTCCCGCCTTTCCCGGATATGACAACGGTGCACGGCCGGGTCATGCCTCCTCACCCCGCAGGCGGCGTGAGAGCGAGGCGGCCGCCTCCATGATCGCGACAGCCTCACGCTCGCCGGCGGTCCGGATCCCGCAGGTCGGTGTGATCATCGACTGCCGGTCAAAGAGGTCGGGATCGATGATCCCGGCTGCACTGGCGCGGATCGCCTGGAACCTCGAGAAGAACGAGTCCTGACTCTCCGCGGCGAAGACGGTGTAATCGGCCGGGACGATCCCCCAGGCAACAACCCCACCATCCTCCATGTATGCCGCAATCTCATCGAGGTAGAGCAGAAACTCGCGTGCATACGTCCAGGCGTCGATCGAGACCAGGGCCGGCCGGAGACCCAGGACAAAACTCCAGTCGGTGTTTGCGCAGCAGTGGATCCCGAGCCCTCCATCCAGGATAGAGGCGATATCCTGGAACGCAGACGCTGCGACCCCCGCATCCACCGGCACGACCGCTGACCCGAGCGATGAGAGGTAGGGCTCGCTCAGGACCACCAGCGTCTCACGCGCCATCATCCGCTCGCGCATCGCGATCTCACACCACCGCGCCCGCAGACCCAGGAGTTTTCCAAGCAGGTCGGCGTACTCCGGGTCGTAGAGGATGGGCCGGCGCGCCTCATCCACAACCTGCATCCCGAACGTGACCGGACCCGTCACCTGACACTTGACCATCAGTGCGTCCGAGAGGTCGCGGGCCATCATCGCATGAAACCCCGAACCGTAGTCCCTGCCGACCGCGTAGGGCTCTGCGTTCCCCTCAAGGTAGTCGAGCAGGATCCGCTCCATTGCCTCAGAGGGATCGATGCTCCGGTCGAGAACGAGTCTGCCGTCCCTGATCACGCCGCCGGGGAGGTGCTCGGAGTCTGCAAAGACTATCCCCTCCAGGAGCCCCCGGTTCGGCAGGGTGGGCACGTGGGGGATACGGGGAAAGATTTCAAGCACTGCCCGGCAGGCCTCCTCCGGGTCGCGGTGGGGCAGCGCCCCGACACCCGTTGCATTGAGTTCGGGGGAGGGTATCATCCCTGCCGTGAGCCCACCCCCTGCCCCAGCCTGCACGCCTCAAGCATCTGCTGCACGCGCGGGAATAGCGAAAGGTCGGTGTGCGGCAGGAAACAGCTCGATGTGTAGCGGTCCATGAAGGAGGGGTCGGCATTCAGTTCGATGTATGTGATCTTCCTTGCAAGGCCGTCGAGTTCCTTACGCCGTTTGCGGTTGACCAGGGCGATGTTTGCACCCGTGATCGCGCCGTTCCCGATATTCTCCACACGCTCAAGGGGCACATCAGGGATCAACCCTATCGTGATGGCGTTCTCCTTGTTGATGTAGTTCCCGAACGCTCCCGTCAGGCAGATCTTCTCGATATCACGCGGCGTCAGCCCCGCTGCATCGAGGAGCGTCATGCAGGCACCGTGGATCGCGGCCTTGCTCATGATGAGGTTTTTGATGTCGTTCTCGGTGATGACGATATCCTTCCCTATCGGTGTCTCCTCCTTCCAGACCACAACAAACTCTGGGGCATACCTTCCTTTCCGGATCCGGGGGTGATCAATCTCAAGATTGATTCCGCCTGTTCGGTCGATGACACAGGCACGGAGCAGTTCTGCGAGGAGATCGATAAGTCCAGAACCGCAGATACCCCGGGGGGCTATGCCGTTGATGGTTGTGTAGGTTGGTGTGAGCGTAGCGGGATCGATCTGGACGCGCTCGATCGCACCAGGGTTTGCGCGCATACCAAACAGCACCTCTCCGCCCTCGAGGGCGGGGCCGGCAGCACCCGAGCAGGAGAGCATCCAGTCACGGTTGCCAAGCACTGCCTCGAAGTTAGTGCCTATATCTATCAGGAGGGTGACCTCCTCGCGTTCCGTCATCCCGGTGGCCAGGATATCGGCGATTACATCGCCGCCGATGAAGTTCGAGACCGCGGGGAAGGTGTAGATGCCGGTGTTCTCATGTGTCGCGATGCCGACCCGGCGGGCGGCCGTCGAGAGCATCCGCTGCACGACCGGGATGTAGGGCTCGGCGATCATGTAGCCGGGGTCGATCCCGAGAAAGAGGTGTGTCATCACGGTGTTTCCGGCAACCATCACCTCAAAGACCTCTTCAAGATCTATCCCGGTGGCATCTGCGGCGCTCTTCAGCGCCTCATTGATGCTCTCCGCTGCGAGTTGCTGCAGCCGTGCAAGACCGCCCTTCCTGGAAAAGTTCACCCTTGAGAGTATATCCTCGCCGCAGGAGATCTGCCGGTTGTAGTTGGACGCCGTGGAGAGGATCTGGCCATCGACCAGGCTCCAGAGGTAGACCACGACCGTCGTCGTCCCGAGGTCGACCGCCGCGCCGTATACCCGGCCGGTGGTGTCGCCCTTGTCCACACTGCTCAGTCGATACCCGCCGGGCACGAGCGCGACCGTGGCGGTCACGTGCCAGTCACTCCGCCGGAGCACCTGCGGGAGGTAGCGGAGGACACCAAGCGGCGCGTAGACGCGGTTTGGAGGCGGTCCGCCCACCGCTTCAACCCCTTCCAGCAGCCTGGTGAGGTCAGGGGTGGTGTCATCGAGCGACGGCGGACTGAGGTAGACCTCGTACTTCCTGACGGCAGGGTTGAGCGGGATCTCCTCCCTGCCAGGGATCTCCACCAGGATCTTCTGCTCCTGGATGAGCGATCCTTCCGGGACATCCACCAGGACGTCACCGAGAACGGTCGCCTGGCAGGCAAGGCAGGCACCCCGCGCGATCTCTGAGTCGGAGAAGAATTTGCGGAATTTTTCGCGTTCAAACGAGACATTCCCGCTCTTTATGAAGACCAGACACTTTCCGCACTTACCCTGCCCGCCGCAGACCACGTTCATCGCAAGACCGGCCGCGCGTGCCGCATCAAGAAGGCTCGTCCCCTCGGGGACGGTCACCTTCCGGTAGCCGGGGAGGAACGTCACCGTCGGCATCAGGTCTTCCACTCCTTCTCAAGGTATTCAGGGAGATCGGCTGCATCGCGGGGTCCGACCATCACCCTCCAGCCGGTTGCGTCCTCGATCTTCCCGGAGAGCGGAGCGGCGTAACCGGGGATTATGAGGACACGGTGGTCAACCAGGTCGGCGACGCCGAACTTCTTGAGAGCATCGGCCACCATCGTCTCCGTCAGTTTCCCGCCGGCGACCGATGTTAGAACCGAGAGCCCTTCCGTATCCACGATCAGGAGGTGGCAGGGCATCCGGGAAGCCTCGAGGTAGCCAAGGATCGTGAAGTAGGTGAGCGAGAAGTTCACCGTGAGGAGGACGGGCGCCTCCCGTCCGGGATCGTTGACCGGGTAGACCCCGGGTGCCACCTGGATGGGGTGCTGCGGGTCGGTGTAGATGTTCTGACGCAGGGTGAGCGCCGCCTCCCTCGATGCGCGGGATAGCCGCGGGGTGACGATGACCCCCGCATACTTGAGGATGCCCGCAGCGACTGCTGCATCGGTATCCTTGAATGTTCCTGCGTCCAGGTAGATGGGGTAGCCGAGCGCGGGTTCCGTCCGCTCGATGGCGCTCCTCCGGATCCCGGTCGCGGTGGCGATATAACCATGGAGCGACCCCGGTGCGGGGTCGAGCAGCAGGTCGGCGACCCCCGCGCCGGCGCAGTTTCCGGCAAGCGCGG
>DAFR01000072.1:8094-11731 GCA_002497965.1 Methanomicrobiaceae archaeon UBA436
AAGAGGGGAGCCATACTGTTTAGCAAGCGCGGCCAGCGGTTCCCAGTTATCGGCGGTCGCCGCGTGGATCAGCGGCCGGTACTGTCCTGCTGCCGCAAGGGCCGCCTCAAAACCTGGAGGGTCATCAGATATCAGCACGAGCGGAAGACCGGTTCCGCCGCCGGCAAGGTTCACGGTCTCTGCGAACCGATCGGCGTCCCCGCTCTCGTTTCTCACCGCCACACCGTTGAGGACGAGGTCCTGGCCCACACGCTCGACGACCGTCTCCCTCACCTCCGCCACCACGGATCGAACCTCATCATCCGGCCAGGTGTCGGAGACCTCCACCATGATCCCGGGCGGGTGGTAGAAGGTTTTCTCGTGCCGGAACATGACAAACTCCTCGCCGATCGTGACCGATCGCTCGCCTGCGCCGATCGTGACCGCCCTCACCGGCGGTCTGGTCACTCCTCCAAGAAGCGCCTTCGCCTCGGGGTCTATGTCGGGGCAGGCCTCGATATCCGCCTTTCCGACGGCAAGTTTCATGGCAAAGGCCAGACAGGTCGGGTAACCGCACTTTTTGCAGTTCGTCTTCGGGAGGTGCTTATAGATATCAAGCGCTTTCATCGCCATCGGTTTCAGGCCTCCAGCACCTTTTTGAGCCTTTCCACCGTCAGCGGATGGCGGACGCAGACGATCGAAGCCCCGGCGACAAAGGCGGAGTATGCGGTGTAGAACTCCCATGCAACCGCCATGGCGTCCTGCTCCTCCGGTACGGCCTCCCGCACCTCCCTGACCGAGAGGGTGTCGGTGGGAGCGCTGATCATCGGCATCGCCAGGTCGCCGTCGCCGGCGAGCGCGGCAAGACGTATCCGCTCCATCACCGAGTAGGAGTACTCAAACCCGTAGCCGAGCGCCCCTGTGTAGGGGTCGATCACGATCCGGTCCTCCGGCACGCCCGTCTCCCGGAGAAGGATGTTTAACTGTTTTGCCAGGTTGATATCGATGGGCGACTGTGCGATCACCAGATGCCCGTATGCCAGCGCCGCCGCGGCGACGCTCCGGTATCTGTCGGCCTCCGCTGTCCCGAGGAGGAGACGCTCGCCCTCACCCGCCTCACCGCAGCGGCGGAAGACCTCGCTGTCAACCTGAGGGTCGTTGCTGCCCTCGATTATCAGGGGTCTGGTCGTTGCCGCAAGCACGCGTTCTGTTGTCGAGGCGATCTCGGCAAACGCATCAAACCCTCGTTTTTTTGCGCTGGTGAAGTTCAACCGCACAAGGTCTGCACCGTATCTGCGCTCCGCTGCCTCTGCCCAATCCTCGGGGTTGTTTGCAAGGTCGCCCACGTAGTTGCGGACGACCGGCGGCCAGATCGCCGGATCGTCGCAGATCTCTAGTGCCACAAGGCGTCGGCCGGGGTCGTTGCCGCAGAACGGCAGATCCTGTTCGCCGCCTATAACGTAGGATACCTCCCGGGTTCCGCCCTCAGCGCGTGTTGCGCCGAGGCGCACCTCCCGGATGGCTGGTTTATCAGAACTGTTTTTACTCACAGATAACTCCCCCCTCAGATCAGCGGTTTCATAGCGAGCGCCGGGTGCTCGACCCCCTCGAGGAACGCGATCAGGTCTTCGATCGTCGGCGCCGTGACCTCGTCTGCGATCTTCTCATACATCTCCGGGACTCCCGCTGCTGCAAGCCTCTCCCGCAGCCGGTCGCCGAGCTCCTCCTTTAAGGAGGTCGGCATCCAGACCACCCGCGCGATACCGCCCTCGGCCTGCAGGAACCTCTCGCTCAGGATGTAGTTCTTTGCTATCCCGAGGAACCCGGGGGTCTGCGCACCGCCGCCGATTGTCCCGGCAAGGGTCGAGAAGGTCATACCGAGCGGTGTCTCCCCGGGGTGGTCACGGTTCACGATCAGGATACCGTTCACCTCGGGGACGATAGCCGCGATGCACTCAAAACAGCCGCAGGCGGTCATCGGGTAGTCTATTATGCTGTAGAGCGAGACCCGGTCGGTCTCGCCGTGAGATGCCTTCTTCACAAACCGGTTCACACCTGCAAACTCGCCGCGGAGAGCGTCGACCGCTCCCCCCTTCTCAACCGGCTGGTTTGCCCCGGAGGGCGTGATCTCGTGGGCAATCCTGGCATCGAGCCATGTGATCGCGCCGCATAGCGCCGGGCGTTCCGGGGTAATGATGCAGACGTGGTTTGGAGCAAACGTCTGGCAGAGGGTGCAGGAGTAGAAGACCTCCACATCGTCATCCTTCATGCCGCCAATCCGTTCGTCGCGTCTCCTGTAGATCTCACGCGCCTGCGGGAGCATCTCCTCGACCTTTGCTCTCTCGGTCACAAGCGTCACCTGTATCGCTTCGATGTGATCCGGGAACTCCATCTTGAGTTTGTGGGCAAGCAGTGTCCCGATGTCGCGGATCCTGACACCTTTTGCCACCGCATCCTTCGAGAGCCTGACCCAGACGAGGTCGCGCTGGGCGACGTGCCAGGAGCCTTCGCCGTAGTTGATGAAGGTATGGATCCGCCTCTCAAGCACGGGTTCGTAGTCGGGCTTCATCCTTTTGCCGGCAACATCCACCAGGATCGCAAGCGGGAGGGCGGAACCTGCCGGGACGTCATCAACATCCGGTCCGATGACAGTTACCTTCCCGTCCTCGACCTCCTGGCGCGGTCGCGTCCGGAGAAGTTCGAAAGCGGGCGTCCGGCCGCCTCCGAACTCAACGTACATCTCTTCTTTGCGGATGCTCTTTCCCTCAAACGCAGGGGAGCAGGCCATCGGGATCGGGATCGCGGTAACCGTGACCCGTATCCCGCGGAGATCCATGCCGGTCTGCACGGCCTCACCGGAGGTGACCGGGATCCACTCCCCGCCCCGGTAACCGCCGTCGAGAGCCAGGATAGGCATCCCGAGAACCCGGAGTGAGTCGACAAACGCTATCTCCTCATCTGTGAGACCGGGAAAGACTGCAACAAACGCTTTTGCCCTCTCTGCGGCGTAAGAGAGGAGGGCCGGGGCATCGCCGGGCTTCACCCCGCCAAACATCATGGCAATCCTGGCGAGGATGTCGGCGAAATGGATCCCACGAGCGCTCTCCGGCCCGAGCGGCACCAGCCGATACTCGAGTCCCAGCCGGACACCGGCACCGGAGAGAGCCTCCACCACTCCGCCGGCAAGGAAGGTGAGGAGGTACTTCTCCTGCATCTCCCGGCAGATGGCGGCGGCTGCATCGGGGCTCTCAGGCTTCCCGACGATGAGGCCAAGACCTATGACGCTCCCGTCGACAAGGGTGTAGCCAAGCTGCCTGAGAACCGTGTCCGGTATGAAGCCTGTGTATGGCGGTTCAACCGCGTCTGCAGCGGCCATCAGGCATTCGCAGGCGACAAGAAGGTTGTTGCCGGACTGCCGGTATGCTTCACGCGCTTCGTCGGCATCACGAACGGCAATCCCGGTGATGGCATAGGTCACGGGGAGGGCGTATGCGGTATCCGGGTATCCAAGTTCGCCGGAGAGGGTCTGCATCCGTGCATCGAGTCTGGTGCGGCCGCGTTCTATAGCCGCATCAAGCGAGTCCGTCTCTATCTCATTCATGGTGCCATCAGGATGAGTTACTCCTTACGCGCCCATAAAAGGTTGTTCCCAGCGGCG
>DAFR01000097.1:0-1419 GCA_002497965.1 Methanomicrobiaceae archaeon UBA436
CCGGCGCCGGTCTCGGCGATGAGCCGTCTCTTCCCCATGTACTTTGCCATCAGCCCCTGACCCAGGGTGTTGTTCAGTTTGTGCGCACCCCCATGGAGTAGGTCCTCCCGTTTCAGGTAGACCCGGCAACCAAGGTCACGGGAGAGGTTCTCGCAGAATGTGAGCGGTGTCTCCCGGCCGGCGTACTCGTGAAGATACCAGGAGAGCCGGCTGGAGAAATCCGGGTCATCCCGCACCCTGGTGTAGGTCTCCTCAAGTTCGATCAGCGCACTCATCAGCGTCTCGGGCACGTACTGCCCACCGTATATACCGTATCGTCCTGCTTTCATGGATCCATCATCCTGCATGCCTTCACAAACGCACGCACAAGCCGCCCGTCCTTCAGACCCGGCATCGCCTCGACACCTGAACAAACATCGACGGCATACGGCCGCACCGCCCGGACGGCCGCGGCCACGTTCCCCGGGTTGAGGCCGCCCGCCAGGATTACAGGGACGCTGGAGGAGACCACGCAACGCCGGGCATAATCGGGGTCAAACGCCCGCCCTCTGCCGTGGCTTGCATCGATGATCACAGCGTCGCAGTCGTCCCGCAGAGGGTCGCCGGGAGCAAGCATCCTGATGACCCGGAGACCCGCACGGGAGGGCACCTCCAGGTCAGCCGGCACCTGGACCGCGTCCGGCCGTAAAGAGAGGATGGCCGGGAGGTCTTCCGGTCTTCCGGTCGAGGTAACGGCGACTGTGGTCACAGACGGCGGGACCGCCGCAAATATCTCGCGGGCCTCTTCCGGTCTCACAGACCTGGGGGAGGGGCTTGCAAGCACCACGCCGATCGCGTCGGCCCCGGCCTCAACGGCGAGGAGTGCGTCGCGAACGTTCGTCATCCCGCAGACCTTTACGCGAATACAAACCCCTCCAGCCGTTTCTGCCGATCTTTTGCCGACATCAGTGCCGAACCGATCAGGTAGGCGTCACAGTGCCGCGATAGACGCCTGACATCATAGGGCCAGGCGATCCCGCTCTCAGAGACCACGATCCTCCCGGCATCCCGGGCCAACCCCGCCAGCCGGACGGTCGTCGAGAGATCGATCGTCATCGTCTCCAGGTTGCGGTTGTTGATCCCGATCAGGTTTGCACCTGTCGCAAGAGCACGCTCCATCTCGTCCCGGTTGTGAACCTCAACAAGCGGCTCAAGCCCGATCTCAAGCGCCGCCTCGACGAACGCAGAGAGATGATCGCCGAGCAGACGGGCTATCAGGAGGATCGCGTCGGCGCCGAACGCCCTGGTCTCGGCGACCTGGCGTTCGTCGATGATGAAGTCCTTGCGAAGGATGGGGAGGGAGACCGCACCACGCACCCGGGCAAGGTTCTCGATACTCCCCCCGAAGTAGTTGGGTTCGGTGAGCACCGAGAGCGCTAC
>DAFR01000097.1:1492-3076 GCA_002497965.1 Methanomicrobiaceae archaeon UBA436
TACTTCACCTCGGCGATGATCGCGTGCCGCTCCCGGCAGGAAAGAATGGCCGCTTCAAGGCTCCGGTGAGGCATTCCGCCGGTCTCGGCGGCCTTCGTCTGGTCAAGCCCCGCCAGCCGCTCACCTGCCGCACGGACGATATCGTCGAGTATCATGCCCCACCTCCGCTCACCCTGGCAAGCCTGTGGAGCCGGTCAAGCGCCGCCCCTGAGTCGATCGACGCCTCCGCGCACTCGATGCCTCCGGCAAGGTCGTCGGCTTTCCCGCCGATGTAGATCGCCGCCCCGGCGTTGAGGAGGACGATATCCCGTGCCGGGCCGTCTTCACCGGCGAGGACCGAGAGGAGGATCCTGGCGTTCTCCTCCGGGCCGCCACCCCTGATGGCGGCAGGCGGCGAGCGCGGGATACCGAATTTTGTGCAGTCAAGCGTATACGAGACCACCTCCCCCTCCACGAGTTCTGCGACCGCCGTCTCCCCGGTCGTGGTGATCTCATCGAGCCCTGCACCGTGGACCACCATTGCCCGCCGGACGCCGAGATCGCCGAGAACCCGGGCAAGCGGGACGACAAGATGGGGGTCGTAGACCCCCAGGAGTTGACCTGCCGCCCCCGCCGGGTTGGTGAGCGGCCCAAGGAGGTTGAATACCGTCCTGATCCCGATCTCCTGGCGGGCCGCCCTGGCATACTGCATCGCCGGGTGGTAGGCGGGGGCGAAGAGGAAGGCGATCCCGGCAGCAGAGAGGACGGCCGCCACCCGATCAGGCGGGATCGCGACGGCGACGCCGAGCGCCTCGAGAACGTCGGCCGAACCGCACCTGCTCGACACCCCCCGGTTCCCGTGCTTCACGATGGGAACGCCCGCCCCTGCCGCCACAAAAGCGGCCGCGGTGCTTATGTTGAACGTCCCCGCGCCGTCGCCCCCCGTCCCGCAGGTATCCACCCGCATCCCTGCGTGGGGTAGAGGGACAGGGACGGCCGACGCCCGCATCACCCGGGCAAATGCTGCGATCTCCGCAACGGTCTCCCCCTTCATCCTTAGCGCTGTCAGGAAACCACCGATCTGGGCAGGAGTCGCGGCGCCGCGCATGATCTCCTCCATCACCACTTCCGCCTCGACAGCGGTGAGGTCGCTGCCCGAGGATACACGGGCTATCGCCTCGCGGATCATGCTGCACCGCCTCTGCCGGAGAGGAAGTTTGCAATCAGCCTGTCCCCATCGGGGGTGAGGATACTCTCCGGGTGGAACTGCACCCCCTCGATCGGGAACTCACGGTGCCGGACACCCATGATCGCCCCATCGTCGTCGCTTCTTGCCGTCACTTCGAGGCAGTCGGGGACGGTCTCGGGGTCGATGAGGAGCGAGTGGTAACGGGTAGCGATGATCGGGTCGGGCACCCCTTCGTAGATCCCGGCACCGTCGTGGTGGATGACCGACCGCTTTCCGTGCATCAACCGCTCTGCCCGGACCACATTTGCGCCGAATGCAAGCCCTATCGCCTGGTGGCCGAGACAGACCCCGAGCGTCGGGACAGTCCTGCTGATAGTCTCGATGACCTCCCGGTAGAGGGCACACTCGCCCGGGTG
>DAFR01000027.1:0-712 GCA_002497965.1 Methanomicrobiaceae archaeon UBA436
GCGTATGGTGTTCCAGCCCATATGCGGCACCTTCTCCCCGCCGGTCGGTACAAACCGTCTCACGTCTCCCGGTATCAGCCCGAGCCCGAGGTGGAACCCGTGCTCTTCACTCGATTCCATGAGCATCTGCATACCTAGACAGATCCCGAGCAGCGGCGTCTCGCGAGCGGCGTTGACGACTGTCGCCTGGAGATCACCGAGCATCTCCATCCCCTCGCGAAACGCTCCCACACCCGGGAGAACGATCCCATCCGCTGCCGTGATCTCCTCAGCATCCCCCGTTATCCTCGGCGCCGCTCCCGCCCGCTCCAGGCCGCGAAAGACGCTGCGGAGGTTGCCAAGACCATAATCAATTATAACTATCTTCTTCTTCATCGGAACTACCCTGTCTTCGCCAGAGCCCAGACTCGATCCAGTCCGGATCGAGCCCCTGCTTCTCCTGCCAGCGGGCGAGTTTCTCGTGCCAGATCTTCAGGAGTTCGGGGTGCGTCTCCCCGATGATTGCAAACGTCGCGAGATCGCTTGAGGGGCACATGAAACAGCCGATGCGGTCAAGCCCCCGTTCGTAGAGACGGTTGTATGGCGCCTTCTCGCGGAAGATGTAGAGCCAGACGTGCATCGCCGTCCACTGCTGGATGGGGGCTGCCGAGACCTGTTGCGGGACGTGCGGGTTTCGCCAGACCCGCCTGCTCCGCATCCGGCGCACAGACTC
>DAFR01000027.1:814-2812 GCA_002497965.1 Methanomicrobiaceae archaeon UBA436
TCTCCTCGAACGTCTCCCAGAACGCCTCTTCGTCACAGGCGCTGAAGACCTCTAGACCGTATCGCCTCGCCACTTCATCGACGTTCTCATAGGTTTCAGGGAACTCAAGCCCTGTATCGGAAAACAGGATAGGCACCGCCCCGATTGCCTTTAAGACGATCAGGAGGGTTGCAAGACTGTCTTTTCCGCCCGAGTAGGAGACCGTCGGGGTGTGCGGGTTCTGTTCTGCAGCCTCCCTGACGAACCTGATGCTTGCGGCCTCGTAATCGGTGAGGACGGGTTCGTTTGCCCTGACGGTGTCCTCCCAGGCCGCCTCACCCGGGAGGGGGGCAGCATCCAGGTTCTTGCGTGTCCGGACGACGACACCCCGCTCCATCGCTCCGGCGGTGGCGGCATCGACCTTTGCCCTCCCGACGCCGATACACTCGCCGTTTGCGCTCAGTATGAAGACCTCATCGCCCGCGGCAACGGCCGGGTCGATCGAGATGATGCCGGGCGCAAGTACGCTTGCCCCCTCGTCGCGGATGGACGGGACTGCGCCATCGTCGACCACGACCCAGCGCCTGGTTGGCCGCATGTATGCCGCCGCCGCCCGCCGCGGCAGGGGTTCCCAGCGCCGCTCTCCCGGCAGGTATCGGACGGCACCCACGACGGCGCCGCCAAGGACGATCTCGTCCATCCTGTCCACCGCAGGAACCTTGTTCAGGAGCGCGATATGCCCTTCCGGTATCAACGGCGCCCCGAAGTGATCGCTGAATATCCGGTTGATCCGCTCGATGTCGTCGGGGAAGGCGGGGCGCGCGTCCCCCGGCGGTGTGACGGCTACCGGACGGGCCTGGCTGCCGCAGGCGCAGACGCTGGATAGCACTGGAACGTGGCAGGTGTCGCACCAGTGAAGCAGGATCTCGCCGAGATAGATGCGTGGCATTCTCATATCTGTTGGAGGGAAATGGATAAAATATTGGTGGTAATCTGCATTTTTCGGGGATAATCTCCTTGTAGGCACCATTTTCCAATCTTTTCAGTCGGGTGCGGATCGGGGGACAGGATTAAATACACCCTGGCCGTCATAGTATTATCATGTTCAATCATGTAGAATTATATCTGCCGGAGCTTCCCGGGGCTTTTGGCAATTCTATGCCGCGGGAGTGGCAATTCAGGATCTGTCTGGATATTCAATTTCCGGCAGGCGATGGTTACACCTCTACTCAGATGAGGTGTATGGGGTGAGAGAGCATGCATGAGATTGGAAGTGGAGGGATGGCATCGATGCGGTTTGCGCGAAAACCTCTGCGGAGGATCGAGATTCTGGGGCTGATAATATTCATACTGATGGCGGGGGTCATGCTCGCGGTGGGCGCTCTGCTCTTCTGCGACTGGCTTGACGCACCGGCGTCGGCGCCTGCAGGCAGCCCCGCCGATCCTGGCCCGGTATTGTCTTTCAGGAGTATTGCCGGTGCAATCCCGCTCATTCCTCTCGTTGTAGGTGTCGAGGTCGCAGGAGCTCTCTCCCTGACCGTGCTTTATCTGGTCTCCGCACTCAGGCGCAAGAAGTAGCGCTCCTCCGGTGCGCTCTCCTGTGGTTGTGTTTCCTTGAGCGGGGAAAAATGCCTATTCCTTCTTTGAATCTGGTGTAACACTGTTGGGATACGGTAAATTTTATAACCCGACCGGTATACATCACGTATATCCCTCCCTGGGAAGGAGGTGTGTCATGGCAAAGGACAAGCGGTCACAGGACAAAAAAGCAGAAGAAAAGAAGGTAGAGAAGGGCCCGGAGAAGGCCAAGAAGAACTAAGCCTCCACATACTCACCTCATCTTTTTTTTGTGCCCGGCGTGGATGCCACAGACAGGTTATATCGTGCGTAAGGTGTATGGATAACAGCGGTACTAGCAAGATCTAGGCCCACCTCATTAACTCGATACCTGCAGATGGCCTTTACAAAAAACTCCTCAAAGTATGTAATGTCACTGGCGGCGTAACTTTGTGCACTTTC
>DAFR01000029.1:0-2108 GCA_002497965.1 Methanomicrobiaceae archaeon UBA436
GGAGTTCGGCCTCTTTCTGGAGGATACCCATTGCCCATGTTCTGAGTGGATTCCATTCGGGCGAAACCTCCCGGTCATACCACTCATTGAGCCTGTCCAGGTAGAGTGAGTAGGAGTTCAGCCAGTTGATCGCCGGGAAGNNTAGAGCGAGTAGGAGTTGAGCCAGTTGATGGCCGGGAAGTGCCGGCGCTGGGAGAGCTTCGCATCCAGCGCCCAGAACACCTTGACTATACGCAGGGTGTTCTGGGTGACCGGTTCGGAGAAATCCCCACCCGGCGGCGAGACCGCACCGATGACCGAGACCGAACCGTCCGTCCCGTTCAAGTTGATGACGCGTCCTGCACGCTCGTAGAACTCAGAGAGGCGTGCTGCAAGGTAGGCAGGATACCCCTCTTCGCCTGGCATCTCCTCCAGACGGCTTGAGATCTCACGCATGGCCTCCGCCCACCGCGAGGTCGAGTCGGCCATCAGCGAGACATCGTAGCCCATGTCACGGAAGTACTCGGCGATCGTGACACCTGTATACACGGACGCTTCGCGAGCAGCAACCGGCATGTTCGAGGTGTTCGCGATGAGCACCGTCCGCTCCATCAGGGGTTTACCGGTCTTTGGGTCTTCAAGTTCCGGGAACTCGGTCAGAACCTCGGTCATCTCGTTGCCGCGNNCGCAACCGATGTAGACGACGATCTCGGCATCCGACCACTTCGCCAGCTGCTGCTGCGTGACCGTCTTGCCGCTCCCGAATGGACCCGGGATGGCCGCGGTTCCGCCCTTCGCGATCGGGAAGAGACCATCCAGGATCCGCTGACCGGTGATCAGCGGGACGTCAGGGTTCAGTTTCTCTTTCACCGGACGGGGCACGCGAACCGGCCACCGCTGGAGCATCCTGATCTCGCTACCGTCCTCCAGGATACAGACCGTCTCATCGACCGTGAATTTTCCGGCCCTGATCTCCCTGATCCTGCCGCCTTTCATGGTGGGCGGGACCATGACCTTGTGGACGATGTTCGTCTCCTGAACGGTGCCAATGATGTCACCGCCTCTGACCTCATCGCCTTTCTTCACCGTGGGCACGAACTCCCATTTCTTCTCGTGGGAGAGGCCCGGGGCCGAGACACCGCGCTCGATAAAGTTGCCCATCGTGTTCACGAGCACCTCAAGCGGCCGCTGGATCCCGTCGTAGATACTGGTCAGCAGCCCCGGTCCGAGTTCAACCGAGAGTGAGAGACCCGTATTCTCTACCGGCTCACCGGGCCTTATGCCGGCGGTATCCTCGTAGACCTGGATGATGACGTTCTCACCCTGGATCTTGATGACCTCCCCCATCAGTTCCTCNNCCAACCTTAACCACGTCGTACATGTGCGCATCGAGACCGACAGCGGTTACAACCGGCCCGGAAATCCGCTTCAGGACTCCACGAGTCCTGTTCTCTTTTCTTTTCTCCATTACTTCCACAGATCAACACCCACCNNATCTCTTGATTCTCTCTCTCATCGAAAGGCCGCCCTCTCCCTCTCCGATCGCGATCACCGTCGGCCAGACGGAGTTCTCGAGGGTGGTTCGAAGCCGCAGGGGAATTCGCTCCATGTCGCTGCCTTTCAGCACGAGGATGCCGACGCCCCTGTCATCCAGCACCTGGTTGATCTGTTCGACCAGCCGCGCGTCGGTCTCGGCCACATAGGTCTTCCTGACGCCCGCAAGCCGAAAACCGAGGATGAATCCCTCACTACCGACAACTGCGATCTCCATACTACATCACCAGGTAGCCCTTCAACCGCTCACCGGGAATGCCGGCCTCTTTGCCCCGGGCGAGGGCACGAAGGTTTGCGACCTCGTACTTCTTCTCCTCAAGATAGACGATGACGGGCAGGACGGAGAACGGATACCGTTTTGATATCCGCTCCATCTGGTCGAGCTGGACACGGGTAAGTGCAACCTCGATCTCATGGAGAGCGCTCATTCTCCGGATATCTTCAAGCGTGTTCAGGAGCGGAACCATCTTTACCCGCTTCTTTAAGGCGTCGATAAACTCGTCCCTGTCCTCAACCTCCAGGATCTGCTGCAGTTCGTCCACACGGAACGTGCCGCCAGGGATCATCATATCCCG
>DAFR01000029.1:2132-2634 GCA_002497965.1 Methanomicrobiaceae archaeon UBA436
TCCGGATATCGATCTCGAGGAGGATATACTTGAGGAATACGTTCCCACCCTTCACGCCTCCCCTTGCATCCTCGATGAGTCGGGCGTAGTAGCCTTTGTAGAGCTCGTTCTCCAGGTGAGCAAACGATCCGGTCTCCATTGCACTGCTGATCTCTTTCTCCAGGGTTGGNNNGCCTCAACAACCCGTTCTGGAGACTCCTCGGTGAGAAGACGATCGAGAGCAACTTTGTCCAGTTTGCCGGCCGGGACCAGAACCTCTTTGATCTTGCCGGGGTACACCCCCTGCATCTTGCCGCGCAGGATGGTGATAACGTTCTGGATGTCCCAGCGACGGAGATAACTCACGGTGAAGTAGTTTAGTTCCCCGGGCACAAGTTCCAGGATCTTCTGGAACTCCTTGGCGAGGTTCCAGCTCAAGGCCTCCTCGACCAGGTTGATACCTGAGAAGGAGGTTCCGAGTTCATCGATCTCGGACCTGTAGTTGGTCTCGCCGATGAACCGG
>DAFR01000029.1:2673-10383 GCA_002497965.1 Methanomicrobiaceae archaeon UBA436
ACCCGCATGCGGGTGCAGGCGTAGATATAGTTGGTTGCAAATCCGCTACTTACCCCTGCCATATACGGACCCTCCTCATCTGAACAGTATATCTGACACGTCCTTCAGACAGGATTCCCAGATCTCATCCAGGAACGTACGGTAACTGTAGTCGATCTGCAGATCGCCGTCTTTGCTCTCGACAATGATGCCGCCGGGGATCTCGACCGGGCTACCAAGAGTGTAGCCCGACAAGTCCTTGTTTCTGGAGAGGATCTCCATTACAATCGGGGTATCCCGTTCGTTTGCGTGGACAACGCCTTCTCTGATCTCCTTTGCTGCTCTCTTCAGCAGAGATGTGAGCGCCTTCTCCTGGAACTCGGCCGGCAGATCACCGACAGCGGCAAGAGAGGCCGAGTAGACCTGATCGAGGACATCCTTCTGGGCGTTTAAGATCAGCCGCTTTACTGCCAGGTTCGCCGCGGAGGTCTCCTGGTTGATGATGTGGCTGGCCGCCCGTTCCACTTCTTCCTGTACCGCGCTCTTGATCGCAGCAGCGCGCTCCTGTGCCTCTTTCAGGATCTTCTCTACTTCAGCCCGGGTCTCCGCCTGGATCGCCTCGGCCTCCCTTTGCCCTTTCTCCCGGATCTCATTCACGACTGCTTCGAGTCCCATGGTCAACTCCATCAGAACAGAAGCAGCAGTGCAACCACAAGACCGAAGATAACAATTGTTTCGGGGATAACCGTCAGCACCAGCACAGGACCGAATACGTCGCGATTCTCCGCTATTGCACCGACGGCTGCAGAGCCGATCGCCATTTCTGCAACAGCGGATGCTATGCCGGTCACACCGACTGCAAGAGCTGCGCTGAATGCCTTCATTCCTATCTGCGATGCCTGGATCATTTCAACGGTTACTTCAGCTGTGCCAAAATCTACCATTTCCTTATTCCTCCATAAACTTTGATCTCATACCGAAAGGATTGTACTTTATGCCTCCACCTTTGTAGAACTTGGTGAAGAACTCAACATAGTGGAGACGAAGTGAATGCAGACCGCCTCCAAGGATGCCAAGTGCTGTGTTCAACAGGTGACCCAGCATGAAGACGAGTATGCCAAAGATGATAGTAATCACACCTACCAGGGTGATCGCATCAAGTTGGGGTTCTATAAGCATTCCAATCGCGATGTAGTTGACCGTCATCGCGATTGCGACTGACGATAAGCCCACTGCCATAAGACGGACGTAGGAGATTACATGACCGAAGATCGTTGGAAGTTCCACAATCTCAAGCGGGTTCTCCTGCGCAATCCCGATGAGGCCGGCCACAAGCAGGACGGCACCCGCAACTGCGCTGGCGTTCAGTCCCATGAGTACAACCGGGAGCCCCGTAAGGTTGGGCATCAGCGGTATGGGAAAGATCGACCAGATCAGGAGCAGGATACCCCACATCACCCCAAGCCAGCCGGCGTTTGCGATGACCGCCTTTGTTGCGTGTTTGCCGTGGTGAAGTCTCCGCGCATTGGCAATGCCGAGAACACGCCCGAGCGTGACGTGCAGGATACCGATCCAGATCGCAAAGATCAGGAGTTCGACTACCTGGGGGCCGTGCCCTGTTGCGTGCCCCCCGATGTTGAGGTGTCTGGAGAAGATCAGCGTTTCCCACGGGAGCGAGTATCCCAGAAACTCGCTGTAGAGTATGCCAAAGACGATGCTTGAGATGCTTGCGTAGGTGCCCACCTTGAGCAGACTCCTCATCCCTTCTCCTTTCAGGAACCTCCGCAGGCCAAGGCTCATCGCGAGCAGGATCACGCCATAACCCACGTCACCCACGATCACCCCGAAGAAGATGGGAAAAAGGATGGTCATCACCACCGTTGGGTCGAGTTCAGAGTAGCGCGGCCGCCCGTAGAGGTCCACGAGCAACTGCATTGGGGTGGCGAACGGGGGGTTGTCATACTCCATCGGTACTCTGGAGTCGTCCTCGATCTCCAGTTCCTCGATGTAGATCCTGCCACCGGTTGCCCTGACCAGTGCTTTCTGGATCTCGTCAGCCCGGTCATCGGGCACCCATCCTTCACTTATGAAGGTCACCTCCGTGGTAGCAAACCGCAAAGGGGCTTCCGCCCGCTCTACGTCAGCCGTGAGTAGTTCATCGCATGCTACCAGGATCTCGGCGTACTGCTCCCGGATCTCCGCAAGTCTTCGGTTGATCGCAGCAATCTCGTCATCGATCCGCCTGATCTCATTCAGGTGAGCCTGGAGGCGGTCAGCCGGTGCCCCGTTCTCCTCCGGCACGGTGAGCGCCTGGAACCTGGCGTTGAGGAGGATCCGTTCGACCTCTTCCCGGTGTTCATTATGAACCACGACAACGATCATGTTGCCGGTAACTTTGTCGGAGAAGTACTCCTCATGAGGAACGCCGATCTCGATGTCACGCGAGATGTGCCCCGCAAAAACGGTAAAATTCCTGTAGCCCCGGTAGAACTCAAGGTCCAGCGGGATCGCAGTGAACGGTTCAAGTTCTCTCGCGCGCTGCTCATGCTCCTTCTTTTGCACCTCAAGTTTTGAGCGCGAGTTGACGAGATCCTCCACCTCTTTCTGGATGGCGGGCAGATCCGTCCGGATCATCTCCCTGACCTTCGATGCAGGGATCTTTCTTTTGACCTCTATGCTGCCGGGGTCTATCCCGCATGCACTCTCGATTGCCCGGACCTTGATTAGCGCCGAAGCTGCATCACTTGCCTCCGGGAGCGGGTGGCCGATCGAGAGCCCCTCAGATTCACTCTCCGGCACAAAGTCCTCGATGTGATAGACGTTGTGGCGGTAGAGTTCGTGGATGATGGTCTCGATCTCGCTCTTCGGGGCCGCGATGAGCAGACGGCGCATACCTTTAGGTCTCAGCATGCACCTGCTCCTTAAACCGTGTAACCACAAGATCTACAGCTTTAGGAAGGTTCTTTCTTCCAGATGCTTTCAGCGCTTCTGCGCGCGCTTCACCCTCCCTGACAATCTCCGCATACCTCCTCTGCGCTTCGGCCCTTGCCTCGGCAAGGCGCTGATTCCTGTAATCCTCGGCATCCTTCTGTGCCTTGGCGATCAGGTTTTCAGCCTCCAGCTCAGCATCTGAGAGGCTCTTCCTCCTCTCGGCCTGCGCCTCGCGGATCATCGCCTGATACTCTTCTTCTGTTTCCTTGATGCTTTTCAGGACATCGGTCTTCATCAAACCCTCCTTCTCACGGCGTATAAATACTTGATGAAAATGAGCATATATTTATTGTTGTTTGTCTTCTGCGGATTTTTCTGCATCCAGAACCACCACCTCAATTCTGGAAGGAAGGTTTTTTATTACAACTCCACCGGGAACCCCGGAAAGCGAAACACCCGAGAACTCTTCCGATGAGCAGAGAAGGTGCTGCTCCGGGTGCGTCCCGCGCTGGATGGTGCATGAGAGATGAATCTGTGAGCCAACCGAGACGACCATGGAGAGGCGCCCTGTTCCAGGATGGTCTTTAGGGAGGACAACAAGCGGGGTATGGTAGCGCCTGACGAGTTCGAGCATCATCTCTGCCTGCTCGGCAGGGCCTCCTTCCGGCATTGAGACAGCGACAAGGTCATCCGGGTCGACCGCCTGGCAGTACTCGTCCTCCACGGTCTCGATAAAGAGCACAAACCTGGAAGAGGCCTTCGCGGCCAGAAGAAGAGAGCGCTCACCTCGCAGAAGGAGGGTCTCGCCGTCGAGGGGCACTATCATCTCGTCCCACCTGGCGGGCAAACCCCCTGATCTCTCGTTTTCAGACTTCTTCGACATCTTCAGACTGGCAGCTCGGGCACATGGGCCGCTTTCCAAGACCCTTGAACCGCTCGCCACAATCCTTGCAGCGGTAGTTTTTGCCCTTCACCCGCTCATTGAACTCGATATCGACAGGTCCACCGACCGTACACATCTGGCATCACCAGGAAGGGAAAGGAAGTCAAAGCATAAAACTCTATCGTGCGGGATTGCATCGATCCTACAGGATGACCGCGAAGACCAGAAGTGCGATGATGAGCATCACGGCTGCGTGTTTGACGCCGGCCCTTACTGAAGCCTCACCCATCTGTCCGGCGATCAGCCCCGAGAAGATGGCCTGGATGAGCACCCCATGGAAGAGCAGACGTTCAAACGTTGCAATGGGTGTGGTGCCGAGAGGGATCGCGCCCATGCCCGCTCCAGCCGCGGAGACGGTCTCGACACCGGCCAGGACGGTGAGGAACTGGGAGTCGATGACGGCCACGACAAAAAGGAAGACGATGAAGACCAGGTAGACTATGACTGTGTAGATTGACATCTCGGCGCTTCTCTCCCGCTTGAGGTTCTCCGAGATCGCTGCGTCTCTGGCTGCAATGTTGAGCACCTCACCTATACTGCCGGTCATCCGGCTTGCGGTGGTGATCAGGGTGACCGCCCTGGCGATGGCCGGGGTGCGTATCCGCACCTCAAACCGGATAAGCGCCTCCTGAACGCTTGCTCCCCACTCGATATCACGCTGGATCTTTCTGATCTCGTATGTCAGCACGCCGAGATCGGCGGATGCCAGGATCGAGATCGCCTGCGCCAGCGTCAGCCCCACCTGGTTGATGCCTGAGAGGCGGCTCAAAAACTCCGGGATGCTCGCCTCGATCCTCATCACCTTCGTTCGCCAGACCTGGTAGCAGATGCCGAAAGGAACGAGCATGATCAGCAGTGCCACGACCAGGTGGTCGTCCAGGACATCGATCAGGACCTCAATATCAGGGTAAGCGGGCGTCACCATGAGTAGGAGAATTACATAGACTACAGCAATCGGGACGGTCACGTAAAACGTCCTGTTTGGATCGATGAGAAACGCCTGCAGCGGGTGCCGGAGGAATGATCGCAGATTACGGATCCTGTCGTAGTTGCGCAGTTTCCGGAAGAGCAACTCTTCGCCGGCGCGCTTCTCGACGCGGACGTCATCGAACTCGTGGAGCCATTTTGCCGAGGTATACCGTTCGACGGTCTCGGTCTTGATCGAGATGATGTCTATGAACAGGATGAAGAAGAGCGAACCGACCGGGATGAGGAGGTAGATAACGACCGAGAGCTGCGTAATAGGTGTGCTGCTCAGAAACCCCATCACGATCATGACGATGATAAGAAAGAGCGGCCCGGCGACAAAGAGCGCCACATAGGATTCGGCAGCCATCTGAAGGGTGGAGAGGAAGTTCTGCTGCTCGAACTTTGCATCCTCCTGGTAGAGCCGAACCCGCGTCTCCAGGTATTCAAGGACGTCCCCACCGCTCTCGATCACCGAGATCAGGTCCTGGATGAAATCCTGTAGTTTCTCTGACGGTGTTGTCTCCTGCAGGTTCTGGAGTGCGGTTATGAGGTCGCAGCCGAAGTAATCCGTGTCCCTGACCACCCGGCGGAACTCGTCTGCAACTTCACCATAGATCCCTGCGTTCTCGCTGAGGGAGCGGAATATATCCACCATCTCCGCGCCCCCCTGCCGCATAGCATACATGTAAGAGACAGCGTTATGGAGCAGCAGGTTGATCCGGGTTGCCCGGGTTGTCTTGTGAATGGCAGGGTAGCGCAGGGCAAGTGCGCGGGATGCATAGGCTGCGAGAATGAAGATGACCACGCTGACTAGAAGGTGCAGTGCCGTAAACACCCGATCGGTCAGGACGTAATCCGGCAGGCCGATGCAAAATACGTTGTAGATCCCGAGGCTGAACTGGGGAAGAGGCAGGAGTTGCATCGCAAGGAATGCTGCTGTGGCACAGGTGGCACCGATGAGCAGGGAGACAAGGAATGCCAGCAGAAGGTAGTGCTCAATCGTCACCCCGATGTTTGCCGCAACCAGGTCTTTACGGAGGTCACGGTATCGCATGGGGTTGCGCTCCACCCTCCGACGGATGAAGCGACGGAGGTGCACGCGCAGAGATGGCATCAGCGGATCAACTCACCAAGATCGTCGATGGAGGAGAGCACCGTTTCAGGGCTGATCGTCCAGGTCTGGATGATCCGTGCAACCGACCTGTAATCGCGGATGCCCTGATCGAGCATAGCGCGGAGGATCGTCCGTCGGGTCTGCAGTTCTTCCTCGAGCCGTTTCAGCCCCCACCCGCGGTACTCCATGATCGCGGCAAATATCCGGGATCTTCCTGTGTAGGAGAAGGTGTCGGTCACGGGATTGTAATCAAAGACGGTGTTTACCTGAACGTTCCCCGTGTTCGGGTCAACCCCGGCGATCTCGACGATCTCGCGGCACCTTCTCACGCGATCTCCTCCACGGTGGGTGAGAGCCTGAACTGATATGATGTCCAGAGCCTGGAGCATGTTTCTCGGTACATTGAGTGGCGCGCTCTCCAGGCGGTGGATTGCTGCATCGACGTCGCTTGCGTGCATCGTGGAAAACGTCGTGTGCCCCGTGTTCATCGCCTGAAAGAGTGTCTGGGCCTCGCTCCCTCGGACCTCCCCGACCAGGATGTACTCAGGACGCTGGCGCATCGCGGCTTTCAGGAGTTCGAACATTCCAATAGGAGTGGCGCCAGGCGCCCCCGCGGTCGCCTCGCGCGTGACGGTCGCGACCCAGTTCTCGTGATATAGTGTGATCTCCCTGGTGTCCTCGATGGAGACAATCTTTGAGAGCGGGGGGATGAAGAGGGCGACTGCGTTTAACGAGGTGGTCTTACCCGACGCCGTCCCGCCGACGAAGAGGAGGCTTTTGTTGTTCTCGATCGCCAGCCAGAAGTAGACGAGCTGGTCTATGTCGAAGGTGTTTGTCTCCATGAGTTCCACGGGTGTGAACGGCGACTCGCGGAACTTGCGGATGGTAAACGATGTCCCGCGACTGGTGACCTCACGGCCGAGTGCAACCTGCAGCCGTGAGCCGTCCGGCAGGGTTGCGTCAACGAGGGGGCTACCTATGGAGACGTGCTTTCCAGAACGCTGTGCAAGTTTGATCGCAAGGGAGTTCAGGGAGGGTTCGTCGAAACTGATATGGGTCTTGATGTTCTGGTGTTTGCGGTGATAGAGGAATATGGGTATGTTTGCGCCGTTGCAGGATATATCCTCGATTCTTGGATCCTTCATCAGCGCGTCGATGCGCGACCAGCCAATGAAGTTTCGTTCAAGGTAGTAGCGGAGCCGGTAGAATGAGTCGTCCGGGAGGGTGATGCCGTACTCAGCGAGCAGGTTCTCCACCCTCTTTGCCAGAACGACCCGATGGTCGGTGACGAGGTCGCGGTCTTCCAGGATCAGGACATCTCTCAGGTCTGCGTAGAGGCGTTCCAGGAGTTCGTACTCGAATTCCGAGAGCACCGGTTCGAATAGGAGGTATTCAGTCTGTTTCGTCTCGAGGTTGCGGGCTATCACGACGAGTGCTATACCTTCTGTGACCCAGTAGCGGTCTATCTCTCTGTAGCCGGGCGGGATCACCCCTTCTGTAAGGGGGCCGAATTTTGCTGGATCATACTCGCCCGTTCTCCGTTTTTCTTCCCCTGGCCGGAGAATGCGGTTGAGGATGCGGCGTTGAGGGTGGTGGTCCGCTCCCCCGGCTGCTGCGTCCACGATAGAACCGTGCCCCTCTACACGCCCTGTTGCACCAGATCCCTGCATCTCCCTGACCGCCTCATCCGGCATCAGTAGGGGATGTTGAGCAGCACAGATATAAATATGCGGTTTTTAGCAGAGGGTTACTGGAGGTCATCAAACCAGTTTGC
>DAFR01000029.1:10428-22041 GCA_002497965.1 Methanomicrobiaceae archaeon UBA436
CCATCCGGCCTCCTCCCGCGCCCTCCCTCGGGGCGGGCTGTGTGCGGCGACGCCCCCCCACGCCCCCCCCAGAATCCGTCCATGAAGGTTTATCGAACCGGTGAAGTATTGATCTGGTGTCCCCATTATGGCAGCAATATCCCCCGCCACCCTTGAACCAGAACGTTTTAATGCTCTACATGTAATGAATGTATCATGCACGACCGCCTCCTGATGAGGATGCCGACGGGTATACCTTCACTCGATCCTGTCCTGGATGGCGGTGTTCCTCCGGGTTCGGTTGTGCTCCTCCTCGGGGAGCACGGTGCCGGCAACGTGGAGTTCGTGCAGACCTCTCTTATGCACCTGACCCAGCTGAAGCGAGCGGGGCAGACCGGTGGCGAGCGGCTGCTGGTCCCGCCGAGCATCTCCTATGTGACGATCACCAGGATGCGGGAAGATATACTGAGGGAGGTTGCGCTCTCTTTTAACCCGGATCTCTACGACCAGCTCGGGGAGGGGATCCTCTTTCATGACCTCTCGGAGTTCTACTTCGATGCCAGCATCGTTCCGCCAGGCTGGTATGGGGCAGGCACCGTCATGGAACGCCTGCAGAAGAAACAGCGCAGGGAGGGTGGCGGCATCCTTGCAGAACTTGCGGGTGTGCTCAAGGTGCTCCCCGAGGATGGGTTGATAGTCCTGGACTCCCTGACCGATATCACGCCGTCGCTTGCAGAGGGTGAGGATTGGCACACCTTTATCGCTTTCCTGCGCGGACTGCAGCGTGCGGCTAAAAACTGGAACTGCACCATCTTCCTTTTGCTCGCCTCCGGTATACTTGATAGGTCGCGGGAACTCGAGATTGCTGACTGTGTCGATGCCACGTTCATTTTCCAGTGGGAGGAGAGCGGCGCACAGCGCCGGCAGCGGGTCATGTACTTCGGGAAGTTCCGGGGCGTGATGACCCGGCTTGAGGATAAGAACCTGGTAAAGTTTGCGGTCTCTATATCGGCGAAGGGAGGTTTTGAGGTCAGGAACATCAGGATGGTGGTATAACAACGGCGCTAAGGGCGAGGTTCGGGGTTGTGGGGCTCGACACGATGCTCTCGGGAGGGCTTATTGAGAATAGCATATGTGCGCTTGTCGGGACGTACGGCACCGGGAAGACGATGCTTGCACTCCAGTTCGCCTATGAGGGTCTCTCCCGCGGTGAGAAGGTGATCTACATCAGCCTTGAAGAGCGGGAGGAACACCTCCGCGCCACGATGGCGCAGAAAGGATGGGATCCCGGGGCGTTTGGCGACCGATTTTACCTCCTCAAACTTGATCCGACTGATTTCAACCTTGCGATCAACAGCATCAAGAATGAACTTCCCGCTCTCATCGAGAGCACGGGGGCTTCAAGAGTGGTCATCGACCCGATATCCCTGTTTGAGGGGCTTTTTGAGGATGAGTCCGAGCGGCGGCGGGAGATGTTCTGGTTTGTGGAGGTGATGCGGGATGAGGCCTGCACCCTGGTGCTGACAAGTGAGACCTGTCCTGGAAACCCGGAGGAGAGCAGGTACGGCATCATCGAGTACCTGGCCGATACGGTGATACTTCTGCGCTACATCCGCTCTCCGGGGCTCACCGAGGTCCACCTGGTCCTTGAGGTCGTGAAGATGCGCCGCTCGGCTCATTCGCGTGAGATCAAACCGTTTGAGATCCTCCAGGACGGTATCCTCGTCCACTCGGAGGCAAGCCTCTTTTGACCTGCGGTGTGCCGGCTGGAGGCTGTAGAAAAGCCGCTCTCAGATCGTGATCCCGATAAGGTGGAGGAGCACCAGGATGAGGGCGCCGGGCAGCCCTCCAAGAGCGCATATGAGTATTGTCACAAGTGAGATCTGGATATCGGGCGCACCAAACCAGGCGAGGACGCTGAAGTAGTTCAGGGCCCAGAGCGTGATGAGGCCGGCGATGGCGTTGATGACAAGCGTCAGCGCCTTCTTCATCAGGTAGTAAAGCGCTGCGGCTATCGCAACTGCAAGAAGGATGGCAAGGATCTCTTCCATCATCTATTTACCAATGATCTGCTGGTTATTTAACCGTATTGATGGAATGGTGAGCCGTCCGACGCGCCTTGCATCGTTCCCGAACCCCCCGATCTCTCCGAGCATCTCAAAGACGTTCCCTGATAGCATCGCCGCCCGGATAGGTTCGATCAGTTCCCCATCCTCCATCCAGAAGGGGTTTGAGACCTCAACCGAGAAGTCGCCGGAGAAGGGGTTTGCGGTGTGGGCCCCGACAACGTCGTGGATCCAGACTGCACGCCCATAACCAGGCTCTTTCTCCAGGGCCCCGTTGATGAAGAGGTTGTGCACCCCGATCGCCGGGGGTTCGTTCCCGGTGCGGACGGCGCTTCCAGTGCTCTCCTCACCGTAGCGGTAGCCGGTTTTGAGGTCGTAGGCAAACCCCCTGACCACACCCTGCTCGATGAAGACCAGCCGTCGGGTGGGAACACCTTCAGCATCCCAGGCGGTGCTTCCCGGCCCCGGGGCAAATGGGTCGTCGTAGACGGTTAGTAATTCGTCAAAGACCTGCTCGCCCACCCTCTCTGCCAGGGGCGATCGACCGGCCTTCACGTTCCGCCCGGAAAGTGCCGGGACGAGAACCTGGCCGATGAGGCTTGCGGCCGCAACCGGGGAGAGGACTATATCGTATCGCCCGGTCTCTATATCGCGCCCGCCAAGAGAGCGTGCAGCAAGCATCGCAGCTCGTTCTCCGACGGCTCGGGCGTCGATATCCCTGCGGAACGGTGAGACGTCGAACTCGTAGCCGGTGGACTGTTCCCGGATCGTCTCCAGGGAGACTCCCACCATCGTCCGTTCCATATCGTAAGAGATGCCGTTTGAGTTAGCGATCGAGAGGTGTGACCGCCCGAGATCCGCAGACCCTCCGATGACATCCACGGGGTGCTCCGCGGCGCCGGCGAGGAGGTCATCGACCATCCTGGCTGCGTCCTCGACCGCGACTTCGAGGCCTCTGTCTGCGGAGGAGGGGACGCCTGAGAAAGCAGCCGGTCCAGGGAATCCCTCCCACCGCTGTGGGGTGGCGAGTCGGCCGCTTGCGAGCGCCGCATCCAGGCAGTCCCTCCAGCGGTCAGGGTCGCCGGTGGACGAGAACCCGATCCGCCCGTTCCTGACAGTCCGGATAGCCATGCTCCAGGCCTCCGACTCCTCGGCGACCCCGATGATCCCTTTCTTGATCTCGGTGCTGACGCTCTGCCCGCGGGCGGAGAAGACCTCAACCTCGTCTGCCAGGCGCTCACCTTCCCGGAGAACCATCTCTATCAGGTCTTCGCCGTTCATTCGCCGCGCCCCCCGATGATCGCGTCCTCAAGCAGGAGATGGGGCGCACCGTCACTGACCGGCACGACCTGCCCGCCTTTGCCGCAGTAGCCCGGATTCATCCTCCGGTCATCCCCGATCAGGGTGATGTTGTGGAGCGTTGTGAGGATCTCGCCCGAGAGCGAGACGTCACGGAGCATACCGGTCGTCTCGCCACCCTCAATGAGGTATCCGTACTCCGCGTTGAACTGGAAGACACCGCGGCCGGGGTCGACCTGGCCGCCCCTCGAACCGATCAGCAGGATGCCCTCCCGGCACTCTGCCAGGATCTCCTCGCGCGTGGCGTCGCCGTTCTCGATGAAGGTGTTGCTCATCCTGACTATTGGCGGCGCCCCGTGTTCGGCGCGCGCGTGGCCGGGCATGCCGTCCCCGACCGCCGCCAGGGTCTCGCGGTTGTGGAGATAGGATGTGAGTATACCGTCACGGATGATCTCCGTCCGCTGCACCGCCACACCCTCGGCGTCAACCGGCATGAACCCGAACTCGTGCAGCGCCGGATCATCGACTATCACAAGCCCGTCGCAACCGATATGCTCGCCGATCCTCCCGCCGAGAACCGATGCTCCCTCGCGAACGAGGTCGCCCTCGCTCGCGTGGCCGACAGCCTCATGGGTGAAGACACCGGCAAGTTCCGGGTCGAGAACAGCACGCTGTATCCCGCCCTTCGGGATTTTCGCATCTAGCAGCGAGACCGCAACCTCGCCAGCCCTCCTGCCGAGGTCGTGTCTGCCCCGGAGGTTGAACCCTCTGATGGTATGTTCGCGTTCGCTGCCCATCTGCATAACCCCGTTTCTGGATGCTATCGCGACAACGGAGAACCCGGAGCGGACGGACTGATAAGAGTATTCGTTCCCTTCAGAGTCAAGAAACCTGACAGAGTCGACCCCTTCGGTGTAGTTCGCCCGTGTGTTCGTCACCCCGGGTAGCCGCGCCGCCCCCTCGATCTCAGCAAGCAGCCTGGTCTTCTCCTCGAGGTCGATCTCCCGCGGGTCCTCTCCGAGAGGAGGGATGGGGAGTGCGCCACGCGGGGCGTCTGCAAGGTCCAGGCGGTCTTTCGTGACGGCGGCAAGACGGGCAGCCTCCCTGACGAGGGTGTCGATCTCGTGTTTTGAGTCGAGGTCGACGTGATCCCGGGTGAGAATACCCCAGCCGTTCGATGCAAGCGCCCGGACAACCGTTCTATCAAAGAATGAGGTGGCTGCGGATTCGACCACCCCGTTGTCGATATCGATCCGGGTGACCTCACCGCGTACGCACCGGATATCATAGTAGCGAACGTCAGACATCAGGATCAGGCCGCCGGGTGTCCGAGGTTCGGGTCAAAGATGCCGCCGGTCGAGTTGGCCGCCAGTTTCCGGAGTTTCGAGAGGAAGCCTTCACGGTTCTCGGGCACGAGCGCGTTCTGGAGAACCTCCTCTATGTGGTCAACCGGCACAATCTCGATCATCGAGCGGTAGCGATCCTCAATAAGGACATCGTCCAGGTTTGACCGCGGTATGATCACCTTCTTGATCCCGGCTTTCGCGGCCGCCTCGATCTTGTAGGTGACCCCCCCTATGGGGAGGACGTCGCCCCTGACCGATAGTGAACCTGTCATCGCGACGTCCTGGCGCACCGGGATGTTCTCTATCGCGCTGATCACCGCCGTCGCCACGGTCACGGAGGCTGAATCCCCCTCAATACCCCCGTAGGTGCCGATGAACTGGATGTGGATATCCATGTTGCGGATATCCCTGCCGGTGAACTTCTTGATCAGGGCACTGACGTTCTTGATCGACTCCTGGGCAATCTCCTTGAGCATCCCGGTTGCGATAACCGTCCCGTTTGCCCCCTGGTTCGGCGTCACCTCGGCCATCACAGGGAGCACGGTGCCGGAGTCGCTCCCCATCACTGCAAGCCCATTTACCCGGCCAACCCGTGTGCCCTCAACAACCGTGATATCGTAGTCGCGGCTTCTCCGGATGTATTCGTCGGAGATCTGGTCCTCGATCGAACGCGAGGCGGATTTCGCCGCGAGGACGTGTCTGGCCGTGGTTAACTCCGCGCCCTCCTGCCGGGCGAGGTCACCTGCCACGCGGATGAGACCGCCCATGTCACGGAGCTTCAGGGTCAGGTGCCCCTTCCGGTTCGAGCGCCGGCGAGCCTCGCGGAGAACCTCGAGCATGGCGCTCCGGTCAAAGTGAGGGATCTTGCCGTCGTTCTTTACCTCCTGGGCGATGAACCGGAGGAACTTCTTCCGGTTTTCGGGGGTGTCTTCCATCGTCTCGCGCATATATACCTCGTAGCCGTATCCCCGGATACGCGACCGGAGTGCGGGGTGCATCCCCTGGATGGCATCGACGTTTCCTGCAGCAACCATCACGAACTGGCATGGGACCGGCTCGGTCCTGACCATCGCACCGCTTGAGCGTTCGCTCTGGCCGGTGATCGGGAAGGATCCCTCCTGGAGCGCGGTCAGCAGGTTCTGCTGTGAGTGGGGGGTGAGGGTATTGATCTCGTCTATGAAGAGCACGCCGCCGTGCGCCCGGTGGATTGCCCCGGCCTCTACACGGTCGTGCGCCGGTGTCTCAAGCCCCCCGCTCTGGAAGGGGTCGTGCCGGACGTCGCCGAGCAGCGCCCCTGCGTGTGACCCGGTGGCATCGACGAAGGGTGCCGTGTTATTCGAGTCGCGCGATACCAGGAGTTTTGGGACCATTGCATCTTCGCGGGGCATCGAGTATCTCAACGCCATGAAGATGAAGGCGGCGGCTATTATGCCCATAAGCCACTGGTAGGTGATTATCGCGTAGACGATGATCCCGATGATCAGGAGCATGATGAGAGTGCTCCGCATCTGGATCTTTTTCCTGGCCTCGGCCTTGTGGGCGTTGACTATCTGCTTGCCGCGGCCAGCGGGCACGGTTCGTATGATCGGGTTGTTGCCATCTTCCGGGTTCGGGTAGACCAGTATGTCCTGGAGCTCCTCTTTTGGGAGGAGTTCGGCCATCGCCTTCGCCAGCATCGATTTGCCGGTTCCAGGGGTACCGATCATCATCACGTGTCGGCGCTGGACCGCAGCCTTCTTGATCACCTCAACGGCATGTTCCTGGCCGATGACCTGATCTATCAGTTTCAAGGGTACATCGATATCTGAAGATGTGCTCACCTCAAGACCGGCGAGGAGATCCGTCTCTTCCATCTCCTCATCGGTGAGATCTATGTCTGAAATTTCTGTTGGTCTTGTTGAATCCATTGCCGAGTTTACCTCTTTGATGCAGTGGTAGTTATATAATTTATTCATCCTCGTTCAAATACTTTCTAGCAAAGGTGACCCATGAGAATCATCAGCACAGAGCGGTCCCAGGTTCTCGCAGCCCGCGTTGCCGAAAAACTGGGGGTACCGCTGGTTGAGACAATATTTCGCCGGTTTCCCGACGGGGAACTGTACCTGAAATGCGGAGAACTGGACGATGAGACCCTGATCATCAGCAGCATCGTCGACAACGATATGTTTGTGCAGACCCTTCTTGCAATCGATGCTGCCGACAGGTCGGCGAAGACGCTGGTGATACCCTACCTTGGGTATTCCCGACAGGACAAGCGTTTCTCTCCGGGAGAGCCGATCAGTGCCCGGGCGGTCGCGCGAGCCCTCTCGACAGGTGTCGGGCGTGTCTATGTGATCAACATCCACGATCAAAGCGTGCTGAGTTACTTCGGCGTCCCGTCGAAGGAGATCACAATCGCCCCCGCAGTCGGGAGTTACGTTGGCGATCTGCGCCTGAAAAACCCCCTGGTTCTCGCCCCGGATGAGGGTGCGATCGGTCTCGCCTCTGAGGTTGCAGCGGTGGGGGGGTGGGACTGCGATCACCTTGTAAAAACCCGGCTCTCCGGTGAAGAGGTCAAGATTGCTCCAAAGACCGTCGATGTGGCCGGTCGGGACGTCGTGATCGTGGACGACATCATATCGACCGGCGGGACTCTGGCAACCGCTGCCCGGATGCTCAGGGATCAGGGGGCCAACTCCATCCACGCCGCCTGTGTCCATGGGGTGCTCACAAGCGGTGCCTACACCCGTCTGCGGGCGGCAGGGGTCTCATCGGTGGTCTCCAGCGATACCTGCGAGAGCGCTTCAAGCCTAATATCGGCCGCCAATGCCATCGCCACCGCGATCAGGGAAGATGCTCACCATTGACGGCTCTCAACTTGAAGGAGGGGGAGGGATCATCCGCATGGCCGTGGCCCTCTCAGCCCTCTCCGCCACGCCTATCAGAGTGATCGGGATACGCCAGAATCGGCCGAACCCCGGGCTTGCCCCGCAACATATCGCAGCGGTGCTGGCGGTCGCCGGGACCTGCGATGCAGAGTGCACGGGTCTTTCTCAGGGGAGTGGTGAGATCACCTTTACTCCAGGGCGGGTCAGGAGGACAGATCTGCGGATCGAGACCGGGACCGCAGGGAGCATCCCGCTGGTCATCCAGGCCTGGCTCCCCGCTGCCCTTACCACCGGCGGAAGCATCACAGTCTCCGGGGGGACAGAGGTGGCGTGGAGCCCGACCATCGATTATCTTGATCGTGTATTTGCGCCGGTGCTCCGCCGTGCAGGAGTCTCTCTGGAGGTTGAGGTGATGGAGCGGGGTTACTATCCGGAGGGTGGTGGAATGGCGCGTGTCCGGGTGGAGGCATCCCGCCCGGGTCAGATCGCGATCCCGGCAGAGGAAGACTCCTGCGGGCTGGTTTCCTGTTCAGCCAATCTTCCTGCACACGTCGCGGAGCGCCAGGCTGCAGCCGCCAGGGAACTCCTGGAGTTGCGGGCGGGTCTATCCTGCACGGCGGAGATCGATTCCCGCGGGCACGGGTTGAGCGTCGGGAGTTCAATCACCGTATGGAAAGGTGCTAAAGGCGCCGTCGCTCTCGGGAGACGGGGTCTCCCGGCTGAGGAGGTTGGTCGGGCGGCTGCCCGCGCCCTCCTGGAGGAGTGCGGCGCGCCAGGTGTTGTTGATGTCCACCTGGCCGACCAGCTCCTGATCTACCTTGCCTGCTACGGTGGGGAGTATACGACGCATACTCTATCTATGCATGCGAAGACCGCCTGCTGGCTGCTTGAATCATTTGGTTACCCGGTCCGGTGCCGTGAGAATGATACAGTGGAGTTCTCGGCATGACGCTGGTACTTGACGCATCGGCCTTCTTTGCGGATGTGCCGGTCGATGGCCCCGCCTGGACAACACCCTCGGTAGTGGATGAACTTGTCGATTTTCATGCAAAGTGCCGCTTCACGGCCCTCTCTGCCGCGGGGCTCAGTGTCAGGGAGCCGCGCAGGGAAGACCTGCTACAGGTGGATGAGGCTGCGCGTCAGACGGGGGATGCAGGGGTGCTTTCTGTGACCGACCGCGAGATCCTGGCGCTTGCACTGGAACTCGGCGCAGTCATTGTGACAGACGATTTTGCCGTCCAGAACGTCGCCCATCACCTTGGCATCGAGACGCGGAGCATCCTGCAGCGCCCGGCCCGGCCGGTCCGGTGGCGCTACCGCTGCACCGGGTGCGGGCGTTACTGGCGGGAACCGGGAGACTGTCCGGTCTGTGGCGCGCCAATCAAAAGAAAACTTAAATAATCGCTCGGAGATCTCTTCTACATGTCCGCGCTCGAAGACCTGATCACGAAGGCAAAAGCGCTACAGGCGGAAGGACACACCCCCGACCAGATCTCCGATGAGCTCGGTCTCTCTATGGAGACGGTCACCTGGCTGCTCACCCAGCAGAAGGGTATTGACTCTCCAAAGGATGTCCACATCGACTGGACGGCTGTAGGAAGTCACGGTGCGCTCCTATCTGATATGGCGATGGTGATGCTCAAACGCTTCCTCTACCTGACGGACGATGGAAGCCTGGACCGCGATGAGGAGAGGGCCGGGACGGTCGTAGGTATCGCGCAGTCAGGCGTCCCGCTCGCAACCCTTATCGCCGCGGAGGAGGGGCTGAGGCTTGCAGTATACCTCCCGGCGAAATACAGTCGGGGTGAGACGCCTACTGGGTCCCTCTGGGGGACATTCTCCACTATTGCTGGGCAGCGCTGTATCATTGTCGACGACGTTATCACGACTGGGATGACACTCTCCGAGACGATTGCCTTCCTCCGGCGGCATGGGGCCACGCCGGTGGCGGTCTGGTCGCTCTTTGACAAACGGGGCATCAGGGAGGTAGAAGGCGTTCCGGTACACTCGCTATTTGTGATATCCAGGCTCGGTTGAGATGGCCTGAAAAGTCGATTGAATTTACGTCAGCCTCCGGTATCCAGCCAGTTATGATCTATGTTACATGCAGCAGCCGCCATCGACTGATTTATATAGAACCTCTGAACAAACCTAACGGACAAAGGAGGATTATACAATGCTTTCTGGACAGCCCATCATTATTTTGCGGGAGAATGTTGAGCGCACCCAGGGATTTGAGGCGCAAAGATCGAACATCATGGCCGCAAAGGCAATTGCTGCCGCAGTTCGGACAACGCTCGGTCCCCGGGGGATGGATAAGATGCTGGTCAGTTCGACCGGCGATGTCGTGATCACAAACGACGGTGCAACCATCCTGCACGAGATGTCGGTGCAGCACCCTGCTGCCAAACTGGCCGTGGAGGTTGCAGAGGCCCAGGACGACGAGGTCGGCGACGGCACCACGACCGCAACAGTGCTCCTCGGCTCCCTTATGGAGGAGGCGGAGGACCTGCTGGCTCAGGATGTTCACCCTACCACCATAGCGCAGGGTTACAGGATGGGTATGGGGAAGGCGCTCGAGATCGTGGATGAGCTGGCGATCCCCGTCGGCGCCGACGACCGGGAGAATCTCCTCAAACTCGCCGGGACCGCCATGACCGGCAAGTCTATTGAGGGGATAAAGGACAAGGTCTCCGCGATCGTGGTGGACGCGGTGTGCCAGGTTGCCACAAAGACAGAAGAGGGCACCTACGTCGTGGACGAGGACGACATCAAGATCAAGAAACAGGTAGGGGACTCGATGGATGATGTCAGCCTGATCAGGGGTGTCGTCATCGACAAGAAGCGTGTCTTTGAGCAGATGCCCGAGAAGGTCACTAACGCGAAGGTGGCCCTTCTTGCCCAGCCGCTCGAGATCACAAAGACCCAGGTGAAGTCCAAGATCAAGATCACCACTTCCGACCAGGTCAGGGCTTTCACCGAGCAGGAGCGGGAGTCGCTCAAGAAACTTGCTGACCAGATCGTTGCTGCCGGTGCAAACGTTGTCCTCTGCCAGAAGGGGATCGCCGATGCGGTTCAGTACTACCTGGCGAAGCACGGTGTATACGCTTTAGAGGACGTGAAAGAGGAAGATATGAAGTTCGCCGCCAGGGCGCTCGGCGGGAACATCGTCAACAAGCCTGAGGAACTCACCGAAGAGGCGCTCGGCCACGCTGAGATGGTAGAAGAGGTTCCTGATGCCGACCTCACGATCATCTCTGGCTGTGAGAACCCGAAATCGGTCACGATCCTCCTCCGCGGCACCTCCCAGCTGCTCCTGGACGAACTTGAGCGCGGGGTCTATGATGGAACCAGGGTTATTCAGGACGCCATCGAGGACGGCAAGTTTGTCACCGGGGGAGGGTCGGTTGAGACCGAACTCCAGATACACATCCGCGACTACGCCGCAACCATCGGGGGGCGTGTCCAGCTTGCCATCGAGGCGTTTGCAAACGCGTTCGAGGTCATCCCGAGGACTCTTGCGGAGAATTCCGGGTTTGATACCATCGACAAGGTCGTCGCCATGAGGAAGGCGCATGCCGAAGGCGCCAGGCACGCCGGACTGGATGTCTACACCGGCGAGATCGTCGACATGCTGGAGGCTGGGGTAGTCGAGCCTCTCCGCGTGAAGGCCCAGGCGATCAAGAGCGCGACCGAGACGGCGGTGCTACTCATACGCGTAGACGACATGATGATCACCCGGTCGGAAAAAAGGCCGGGCGAAGCGGGCGCCGAGTAACTCAACCCCTTGAGGAGGTCGGGAACAGCACTACCTCCCCCTCCTCGATCTTTTTGTCCTGCGGAAGGCTTCTTCCGTTATGGAACACGAGTGCGGTATCGGGGTTGATCCCGAAATATAGGAGGGCGGTCTCGTAAGTATCTTCGGGCCTGCCGCTGTAAATCAGCGCAACGCCGTCAGGGATGATGGTGAACCGGCAGAGCATATCTCGATAATGTTATAGTGGGAGAATCTAAATGTTATAGGTCAATTTTGTGCCGAGGTAGTCTAGTCCGGGA
>DAFR01000029.1:22058-22186 GCA_002497965.1 Methanomicrobiaceae archaeon UBA436
AGTTCAAATCTCCCCCTCGGCGTTCTTGCTGTAAAACTCGGCATGCCACGTGATCATTCCTGAGGTGATGCTGCTTCTCAAGAAAGCCGTGCCCGCGCCGGGCGCATTTTTTCGTGGAGATTCCCATT
>DAFR01000029.1:22294-22506 GCA_002497965.1 Methanomicrobiaceae archaeon UBA436
GATGCTCGCCGCCGTGCGGGAAGAGCGGCCTCTCATCCACCATATCACAAACAGCGTCACAATCAACGACTGCGCGAACATAACCATCTGCGTTGGGGCCGCCCCCGTGATGGCATCTGCGCCTGAGGAGGTGGCCGATATGGTTGAAGCTGCCGGTGCGCTTGTCCTGAACATCGGGACACTCTCTGCCGCACAGGTCGAGGCGATGCTGA
>DAFR01000029.1:22684-22910 GCA_002497965.1 Methanomicrobiaceae archaeon UBA436
CGTGGCGACGGTGCGGGAGTGCGCCAGCTCGACGGGGACGGTGGTGGCGATGACCGGGGAGACGGATCTCGTCACCGATGGGAGGAGGGTGTATGCCGTCAGAAACGGCAGTCCCCTGATGGAAAGGTTATCCGGGACGGGGTGCATGGCCGCATCGATCACCGGGGCGTTCGCCGCGGTCGCAGGCGATCTCCCGGTCTCGTCGGCTGCAGCGCTCGCGGCGTTC
>DAFR01000084.1 GCA_002497965.1 Methanomicrobiaceae archaeon UBA436
ATATACTGTAGGAATTATGACGTTACAATAGAGTCGAAAAGGTCGCATGAACTGCAGCGTCTAAAAATTGTATGGGCGCAATATATCCTGGCAACCTTGAGCATACAAGAAGGAGGTGAAGCGAGTGGTGGTGAAATGAGCCACTACACTATCGTGAGAATAGTTGCCACGTGCGCCTGACATATGCAGGAGGTTAGGGTGTATGGTTGAAAGGGGAGATGGAGCTAGCCTGCTCGAGCAACCTCACTCACCAAGAACCTTGAACAGTGCGTCCCTTGGGTCCTTATAGTAGATGATCATCAACCGGGACGCCAGGTCGTCCGACATATCGTTGAGTTGCCTCCGGCAGGATACCGGCAGCAGGATTGCCGTAGCCCCTTTTTCTGCGGCTAACTCCACCATATCCAGTGCGTTGTAGACCGGCTCGACGGTTCCGCCCACGCTCATGCCCCCACCAATCACCACGCCACCTTTGAGGCTTCTACCAAGCGCTGCTGAGCAGAGGGCAAGGAGAAGCGGCATTCCAAGTGAAGAGGCACCTTTTACCGCGGTGAGTGCACGGACCTGAACGGAGAATTCACTCTCCCTCGGGTCCCGGTCACCTATAAGCGATCTGGCCTGCGTATAGAAGACCTGTTCTGCAGCGCGGAGCCCCTCGCGAAGTCCGGCCGGTGCTTTTACATTGATCAGGCGTACGGATGAACCCGGTGTCACCGTGACCTCAATCTTATAAATGCCGCTTCCTTCGTTCTCCTCCCCCGGACCGATCGCCCAGACCTGGCCTGGCGGTAGTGGGTCCTGCCCTATCTCATTTTCGTTATGTAACTCAGGGGTTGCGACGTACTGTTCAATCCCGTCCATACCGAGTTTGTAGCTGAACATGGTGTTGCGGAACTCCGCAGAACCGATCCGTTTCTGTTGCTCTTTGACCCTGCGACGGCACTCGAGAGCCAGACGCACCGCCCACTCAAGGACATCATCAGAGATCTCCATATCTGACGAGGGATAGACAAGTTTCAGGAGACCGTTTACCGTCTTGTTCACGGCCCGGCGGTCGCGTCCGCTCAGGGCGTCCCCGAAGAAGACGCGGTCGTTTATGAGGTGGAGTTTGTCCTCGCTTCTGAGTTGCCTCCAGCACTCGCTCAGGAAATCGCTGACGAGACCATAGTGCTCTGTCATCATGTTTGGATGGATCTTCGGGAAATCCCAGCCCGGCACATAACTGTGAATCCTATCCATGAACGCGGTATCATCTCGGATCTCTCTTGGCAGCGGACCGAACAGGTGGCCCACACGCTGCTGGTGCTCGACATCAATCTCAAAGTTGCCGAGCATAACAATTCCACCCTCCGCCCTGATGCTCTCCTTGCCACGGGAGAATTCCCCGCTTTCCATGTACCCTTTCATGATGTTGATGCCATCTTTCTGGTCAAAGTTTATCCCCGAAACCTCGTCGAAACAGACAACATCATACTGGCATACGAGACCGCGCTGACCGGTTGCGTTGTTTACAAACATCTTTGCAACCGTTGCCTTTCCACCCGAGACCAGATGGGAGTAGGGGCTGATCTGCTGATATAGGTAACTCTTTCCTGTTCCACGGGGGCCGAGTTCGATCATGTTGTAACCCTTCTCGACAAAGGGGACCATGCGGAGAAAGAGGACGTCCTGTGCTCTTGGGGATAGAGAGGAGGGTTCTATCCCGATGCTCCTGATGAGGAAATCCTTCCACTCTTGAATTGACATCTTCTCACGCCCACGGGCGACATCGTCGAGGACGTTCCTCTTCGAGAGCTGGATTGGGCGCAGGCGAGTTATAGAGAACGGGCGGTTGCTCTCCGGATCAGCGTATGCAAGATCGATCTCCGCGTAAAACCCGCCGGTAAGCATCCGTTCATGCTCATAGACGAGGTCTGATGAGATATGGACATCGTTCAGGAGGAGGGATGGGACCGTGGCGAGAAAGGAGTCTGACCTGGCATCGAGCCTGGCGGTGATGAGGTCTATGATTTTAACTGTGCCGTGTACCTTTGCCTGTGCTTTGTAGAATTCTTGCTCTCCTGCACGGACGATGCGCTCACCAAGCTGGCGCTGGACTATCTCAAGTCCATCCTTAATCTCATCTTCATCGGTTGTGGCACAGTATTTTCCGATTAGAAACTCTGCAACGTAGGTGGGGACCGGGTAATTGTCTTTGAACTTCTTTGCGAGGTCTTTTCTGACAACGTAGCCTGGAAAAACGTCAGCCGCCATCTGATCAAGGGCATCTAATTCTGTCATGGACTATTCCACTCCTATGATCGTCTTGCGCTGGGTCACTGTGTTTTCATTCTCATCGAGAACGACGATCATAGCTTCCTTTCCTTCAAGGTTGTCATCTGGAACAAGAAGCGAGACCGCCCCTTCACGTGGAACTGTTTTTTTATCCTTGGTGACGCTGGTCGCGGGGTCACCCGGTTTTAACCGGATGTCAACGGTGTAGCCTTCGGCACCATCGACCGTGATATGGCAGCGGAGGCCTCTCCAGGAGGGTGTCTGGATGACCAGTCTCTGTGCTGCACCCGACCCTCTGGTCACGACGATCTCGGGCACGACAACCTCCTGGGGGCTTAACCCGCCGTGGTCATACTCCCTGCCTGCCTCGAAGCAGGTGATCCCGGGTGCGAGGGCAATCCGGACATTTCTATCCCAGAACCAGGCTACAGTGGGGAGATTGGTGGTGCTGTCGGGCAGGAGATCCGCATACCGGCCTCGGCCTTTCTTGAACGAGACGAGCGACTGGAGGAGATCGGTCTTGTTCAGACCACCCGGCAGGAGGAGCCATCCGTGGTCGGTGACGACGCGGACCTGCTGCCACCCGGCATCAAGGAGGTCGATGATCCGCCGTTCGATCGTTGCAAGTTCGTCGTCAAGGGCCGCTGGCAGTTCGCTGCCTCTCTCATGTCCCGCCCGATCGATGTTCCCGCATTCTGTCCATGCCCGGCCCTCCGTGTCGCCGTAACCGTCATCCCCCAGCACCTGGATCTTCTGTTCTTTAAGGAGCGTTCTCAGTGCAGAGATCTGTGCGACTGCTCCAGTCCTGGTTACGGGGGTGAGGTTCTGCCCTCCAGCGAGTTCTCCTGCGATGGGCATGACAGCAGGTTTTGCGGTCTCGGTGGTGGTGGGGAGGACTGAGAGACGGTAAGTCAGGGTGCATGTGCAGCCAGATCTCTGCAACCGCTCCTCAAGACGGCGGCCGATGTCCATACGGAGCCCATCGACGAAGAGCAGCACTTCGCCCTGAGATGGCTCCCATGTCTCTTTATGCTGTTCCGGGGGAGATTTAAGCCATTCGTCCTGAAATGCCGTGGCGAGGTCATCAAGCCATTTACGTGCGATTGCGCGGATCGCGGTGGTTACAGCCTTTCGATCCTCCTGTCTCCTGACGTGGGCAAGCGCCATGACAATGGCATCGTCAGCCTTCCAGTATTCGTTGGCGTAGCGCTTCGACTGTTCCTCGATGGTTCCGCCAAACCTGAAGTCTTCTGTCAGTTTTGCGAGCCTGGAGAGGTGCTGGAGAGCGAAGGCAAGCGGGCTTTCGCCAAGGTCGGCCCAGACCCAGGAGCGCCGGTCTCCGTGCTCTTCCTCAAGCCGCAGGATCTCCCGGCGGGCTTCGTCGATGGGGGCACCCTGGAGGTTGAGGAGTGCCTGGCGGAGATCTTCTTCCATGGCATCATTGATCTGGGGCCACGACTCACTGAACATTGGCAGCGGCGGCAGGGGGGTGTTTCGGATCAGTGTGGGTATGTTTGGGTAAGCATGGGGGTTTTCTCTGTAACGCTCCCAGACGTCCGCCCATCGCTTGCCCTGTGAGGTGAGCAGTTCGACAGCGGTTGCGACGCCGTCGGTATGGGGGTCGAACCCATAATCCGTCTTGCAGATGTAGCGAAACGACGACCAATCTTTTGGGCCCATCCGCTCCTTTTCTTCCTGTGGTGAGTTCATCCAGAGGAGGATCTGTTTTCGGTAATCTGGCTGGGCGAGGCTGGCAAGATAGGCGGCATTGAGGGGCTGGTGGCTCTTGATTGAACTGATGGGTTCGTTGCAGAGTTTGTCGATGTTGTCTCTGAGCAACTTTTTTGTGTCCTGGTCGGAGGTGGTGGCGATGTCGAGGTGCGCCTTAAGAAATCGTGCTATCGTCCAGTCCCGTCCGTTGCGGTGGGACCAGATTGCGCCCCGATACTGGAGTTCTGCGAGGGGCTGGATGGGTTCAGGACCGTCACCTATGTTGCGGAGTTCGATCCTGGAGTAGCCGGGGAGGTATATGACCGGCGTTTCGTTGTCGGGCAGCCCTGTTCCGGGGAGGGTGCCTTCTACCAGGCAGCGGATGTAGATGGCCGGGCCCCGCCACTGCCCGGGGTCGTAGTCACCGAGTGTTATGATCGGGAGGCCCTTCTCCTCTCTGAGCAGGGTTGCCACCGGTTGCCACTCTCCGCTCGGGTCGGGCCAGAGGAGGGCTACCGGAGGTGTGGTGTTTTCGCGGTTGTAGTCCCTGATCGCCGCTCTGATGGCGTTGTCGATGGCATCTAGCAGGGTTGTCATCTCTCTTTCACCTTTTCTCTTGCCTTCCGTTTCTCTTCAAGCTTTAAGTGGCGGTCGTTGTAGCGTTCCACGCTCCCGGAAGCATTTGGGACGGGGTCTTTTCCGCGATCTTTATTCCAGTTGATGTTTGGTCTCGATCGGAGCACTCCGGCCTTGACGAAGGGCCGGATGTTGAGACGCACACCGTCGTTCAGGTCGGGGTCCCAGCCGATCGGTTGTTCGTGGAGAGGTTTCCACCGGACAAAGATGTCGTATGGCTCTTCACCCTCAAGGATCTTTGCGAGCCGTTCTTTCAGGTCTTCTGCGGCTGCAAGCCGCCGCTCGGCACCAGGGAGGCCCTTTTCCACTTCTGTCCGCTGCTGGTTGATCCAGGCTCCGAGATAGGTATAGGTCAGCCGTTCAAGGTTGCGTTTATCGAGTTTGTGGTAGTTGAGCAGCACCGAGAAACCGTCTTTTGTTCCGTCCCAGACCTGCCAGATGAACGGCCGATTGTTAAATAGCCGGGAGTGGGAGGCGAAGAACTCGTCCCTGAGGAATCCTTCAAGGTCGCCTTTGAGGCTTCCATCTTTTTTTGTGTATCCGGCCTGTCTGAGGAGTTCGTCCTCTACGTGGGGTGACCACGCATGACCATAGGCGGCGGCAAGGAGCGACCGGAGCCGGTCGACGAGCCTTCCCTCGCCCCGTATGGAGGGGATGGTGACGATGCCGTCCTTGTCGGCGAAGGAAAGGAGTTTCTTGCTCTCTGCCACCCACTCCCGCTGGAGGTCGGCAAGTTCCATATCGGGGTCGAGTTCCGCCGGCCAGCGGTAGCCGAGGAGGCGGGCGATGGCGACGTGGAGGACTGTTCCATCGGTGCGGAGGGGGCCGCGGGCGAGCATCTTTATCTCCTCGTCCCAGATGACGCTTCCGCATGGGTGGCCGTGGAAGATCCACTGGGTGGGGTCGTCTGAGTAGGGCTCGGGGAGACCGTAGGGATACCTCTCGGCAGCGACCTTCTGCCAGTGGTCGAGGTCGAAGGGGACCTTGGCGAGGGTGGCGTTGGTGACATTGAGCTTTTGGTCGATTTTCCGGACGGCTATGTTGTAGTCGGGAGAGGAGCAGAAGCACCAGATGGCGGGGAGGTGAGCGGGGTTGTGGGGGACTACAGTTGCTGCATTTTTTCCAAATACTTCTCCGGTATAGATTGTACTTCACTTTGCGAACCCCTTTCAAA
>DAFR01000043.1:0-1931 GCA_002497965.1 Methanomicrobiaceae archaeon UBA436
GGAGCAGCTTCCTGCATTATCTCGCACCTTCTGCAAGGAAAGAGATTAACTTTATGCCATCCATCTCCCGCGGGATACGCCGGTTCGTCCCCGCGGTCACAAAATCGTAGCCTGCATCATTCGGCTCGCCCCAGACCATAACAGCGTTACCTCCCTCAAGCCCCTCGAGCACCGTCTCCCAGATCATCTCGCGAACGCGTACCGAGTAGTTCCCGACGTAAACGCCAGAACGCACCTCGATAAGCCATAGAGCCAGTCTACCGCGCAGACGGGGCGGGACATTCTCTACACAGACCACTATCAGAGATCCCATGGATCCTCCTCAATTATTGCTGGAGGTATAGCCCCCTTCGGTGTTTCAGGTAGCGCAAGGCCGCCAGCAGCGAGCACATCATCAATCAGAGGGATGATCTTCTCAAGGATCCTGGTTGACCTGAACGCATCACGGCAGGCGATCCGTGTCTCACGCTCAGGATCAGCCGGATGACGTGACGCCACCCGAAATGCTGGAGGAACTACCGTATCAAACTTCACGAGATCAGCAATATCATAGACGAACGAGAGCGATTTACCGACATGTATAAACCCAATCGCCGGAGAATATCCGGCTGCAAGCACCGCGGCCTCGCAGATCCCGTAGAGACACGCTGTTGCTGAACTGAGGCAGCGGTTTGGAATATCCCCGCTGCCCCAGTCAGTAGCATCATAATCACGCCTCTTCCAGTTCACCCCGTGCTGCCGTGCAAGGTTCTCATACATCCTCCGAACACGGGCCCCCTCCATCCCCCGAAGCTGGTTGACGGTGTAATCTGGTGGCACCTCCGTACCGAAACGGAGTTCATACATCTTCCTGACCACACGCAGGCGTGCCTCCTCCTCAAGAGCAAGCCTCGCCTGATAGAGTAGACGCTCAGAGCGCGCGCCACCCGGCCTCCCCGACGAGTAGAGCCTCACGCCCGCCTCCCCCACCCAGACCAGAAGACATCCGACACGGGCAGCAAGCACGACTGCAGCATGGGAGACCCGCGTCCCCGGTTCGAGCATTAGGCAGGCCACACCACCGACAGGGATCTGCGTTCTCACACCATTCACATCCACAAGAACAAAGGCCCCATCGATCACATCGAGTTCGCCCCGCTCCAGAAATATAAGTGAAAGCCGTTCTTTCATCGGTATCGCCCTGAGCCGCGGCAGCATCTCCAGCCCTCACACCGGCCTGACCATGAGCAGCCCGCAGCCAAAACTCTTCCCTGGCCCCACCCCTCTATACAACGTCTCTTCAAATCGATCCGGATCAGTTACGGTCAGAACACCCGTGAAATCTATAGTGCTGATGGCAACATTCATCTTGCCGTTCCATTTCCTGAACCGGTGCTGACGGTAACCGTCAGCGCGGATCATACCCCCATCCACCGAGAAGCCAAGTTTCTCAGAACGGGATGCAAGCCAGGAATACCCCTCCCTCTGAACCAGCTCAGACTCAGGTGGTCTGGCCTCAGGAGGACAGGCCGAGTAGTCGAGCAGTTTTTTTGCGTCCATCACGACGTCATGACGGTGCTGACGCCCCTTCTCATCGCGCTTCGTCCTAACTGGGTTCGCCCTGAGCGAAAAAGCCAGCTGCTGCCCCTTCCTGAGGACAGGGCGATACTCCTTCGACTCTATATCCCAGATCCCATCGAGATCAACCGGATCGGCCTCAGAAACCGCATAGATCAACGGCGTACGCTCCTCTATCTCCAGTCGGTAGATGTAGTCTCTCTCCTTTCTTGAACCGTCAGAGAAGATGCGCCAGACCATAGCGTGCACCTCGTAGGGGTTTCGAATAGCCTGCCAGAAACCTGCAGACGTTGTAGCGCCCTCACGCAGACGGATCCTGTATATGTGGTGCATTACCGCATCCCCTCCGGAATATCTATCCGCGCCTCATGTTC
>DAFR01000043.1:1965-9389 GCA_002497965.1 Methanomicrobiaceae archaeon UBA436
GGCGTCGCGTATGAAGGGACCGCAGAGAACCCCGTCTCATCATCACCCTCCCAGCAGAGCACCCCTCTGGCGCCTTTATCTGGAAGCCATCTCAAGAAGGTCTCATCATGGAAAGACAATGCATTCAGCGCTTCTCGCAGGTTTACCCCCCTAACGATCTGTGGCTGTAAGGGCAGGGCAAGCGGGCAGGATTTTCTCCCGAGGGATAACGTGTAGACAGGATTTTTCAGACGCTCAGCGATTTCAGTAAGCGGGTATGGAGGGTCATCTGTTGCCCCCCACAGACATACAGTATACAGGGTGTCACAGAGGTATTCACGTGTTGAGAGAACAGTGTTTAAGTCGCCACGAGGGATACTCACCTCCTCCCGCCGGGTAGCAAATGCCCCCTTACCCTTTCGTGTACTCCCTGGCGCGACCTGCGTGGTGTGGTAGTCCCGTAGAAGGCTGCCCGTAGCGTGAGCAACAGTCGCCATCAGGTAGCCGTCCCGCAACCTGGACTGGGAAATGACATCGTCCCGCCGAATACCGAGGGCCGCCCCGATCAACCCAAGGATTGCCGACTTTGCAGGGCTCCTCTCACCTGGCCGGAATTCTCCGATGGCAATTCCGCCCCACGACGCCATCGGGCCGTAAAGCCGGAAAGCAAGATACTCAGGCATGGTCACCAACAACAAACATGAGTATATCCTCGAGTTTCCCCTCCCCGGTCAGGGCGTTCATCTCCCTCCACTCATCGGTGCACGCTCCGTACACCCGATCCATGTTATCCCGGGTCTTCTTCAGAGCCTTGATAGCGCGATCAAGGTAATCATCCCCCTCGACAGGCTTTAAGAACGCCGCTGCAAGCGATCTCGGCTGCTGGGTCCCGCGCTCTGCAAGGAGGTAAGAAGCATACACCCGCGAGGCAAAACTGTTCTGCTTCCCTTTTGGCCCCACCTTCGTCGCAGTCTCCGTGAGAGCCCGGATCGCTGCATCAGCGAGGGCGGCATCTCCACCCAGATTATCGATCAGCAGGCCACGGTTGATACATATGTAGGCATAAAAGAGCCCGGCTGCAAACTCGGCCTGGCCAACATGCCCCGCACCAACATCCTCCACACCCCTATTGAGATCATCAACAGCCGTGAAGTAATCGTCCTCCACCGCAACCTTGTGCACGGTGATCGCATGCGCAACCTGCACAGCTGCCTCCTGGTTGAATGACGGCGATGCAGCAAGCATCCGGCCAAACATGGCGATATCCACAGCCGTGTTCTGCGCCCGGAGGAGTTCAAGTTCCTTATTGTCAGGTGCCCTGTCCTCCCTTGAGATCTTTGCAATCAGATCCCCGATCGCCGAGATCTCCTCAGGGCTGAAGTGAACCAACTGTTCGACACAGAGAGAGTCCTTCTTATCTTTCTCTGGATCTGGAGGAACATTCGCCTTTGCCTTCCTTGGCTCCTTTAACTTACCGAATTTGCCGCTGATCGCCTTTGCCCATTCAACGGCCTTCCCATCATCTACCCCCGGGTTAACAGGTCCTGTATCCTTCTCGTCGATGACATCCTCAAGTGCTCGCCCGCTCGTAAGGGCAAGATAGATCTGCCATCCCATCTCCTTGGTCCGTACTCCAAGATGGCCGCTAAAAGCCTCTTTAAAGTATGTCGATTCACGCCACGCCCGTTTAAGGCTTTGCGAGGAGATCCTGAGTCTCCGGACACCTCCCATCATGGCAGTTTTCGGCGTTCCAAGGTCGTCGCGATTTAAATTTGATGGTGGATACGATGCAAGGATATGCAACTGGATAAAATCGGTCATTTCTTCACCTCAATCTTCAGTTCGTGGAATATGTTCATAATACGCTTCTGCCCAGGATCTCTTCGTCTTCTGATCCCATCGATAGATGCCCCAGATCAGGCTCGGCATCGCTGATTCAGGAACTTTCCTTTTGATCTGGCGGATTAGACGCGTCACGATAGGATAAAGTTCAGCATAATCGAAGTCAGCCACCCTCAGAAGACGACGAAATCGCGGTTCGCTTATACGCGGGGCCGAGCCGCCATCGGCCGGGCGGGCGAAAAGTTCAGCGATCTCAACTTTAGGACCCTCCCCGCGCTCGATCTCAACGTGCGAGAGGATTCCAGCGACGGCCGCAAGTCTCTCTGGATCGAAATTCTGTGGCACCATCATCTTCAGCCGGTAAAACGCCGGCACAAACGCCACTTCGGCAGGGCTTCGGCATCGCCGGAGTTCTGCCCTATCCCCGCGGTTCTCGTTCACCGTCTCCAACCAGGCAATCACAGCATGAATGATCTCCTGTGGAGATTTTCCAGTTTTTGGTGTAGTTTCAGTCATCATTCTGTCTCACACACTATTTTTCGCTTTTTTTGGGGGTCGGGAATCCCGAGATGTTCCCGGATTGCCCTGTTCGACTTCGAATAAGGATTGAGCAGCAGTCCACGAGCATTAACAGCTCTTTGAGCGTTGATTGCATCGATAGAATCGATCTGCGAATACTCGTCGAATAGTTGCGTGCTGACGTCTCTGAGCGTCTCCAGCCACATCCTCCTTATACCAGACAAATCTTTCCCGCTGCTGAGGAGAGAGGCAACTTCCTCCAGATTCTGGAAAAAAATCTCCTCCGTTGCCTGATAGAAACGTGCAGGGATCACCGAGAATCCACCCTGGATATCGGACGGATTGTCATAGAGGGCAACCTTCACACACCATTGGGTGTTTTTCGCCGATTCACCGGCAGCTCTGACCATACCTGCAGCGACTTCTTCAAATGAGGCCGCCCACTCCCCTTCTGCAGTGATGATCGGCATCGTCCCCTCGTAGTAGCAGCGTGGCTTTTTGTTGTCCATGTCGTAGCCAAAAACCCAGAGACGCGGCCGACCCCCGTAGCCGGAGTAGATTGCCCTGATCTTTCCAGGTGGTGTCCGCCCCGGAAAAAGCGCCACATTCTGGGATACCCATACCCCTTTTGATCTGTCGTTGATAACCGTTCCAAGCCAGTTCTGGTAGGTGATCCCGTCCGCCTGCAGGTGGCTGGGTAGCAGGTCAGTTGAACTCCTGTCCTTTCGATAATAAGGGCTGAGCGGGTGAACCCAGCCGACGTAGCTTACCCCATAGGGTTTCGTCTGGAATTGTGTGACCAGGTGATCGGTCTCCTCACCACAGAGATCACATCTCCCGGGAAGAGCATTCTCAAAGTCCAGGAGGATCCTTCGCGGTGTGGCCCAGAACGCCTGGTCCGGATGGGCATCACGGGGAGTTGTTTTTCTGTCCCCCTCACTGGTTCTAAGCGTCCCCATCCAGGGGAACCTTCGCGAATCCCCGGCCGTTGCAGGGGTTCCGTCGCAGTCTCTGCTCTCCTGATCGATGACGTTAACCCAGACCGTCTGCCAGAGCGTCTGGCCAAGGATTATGCAGGTCATCGGCCCTCCGCCCCGTAAGGACGTCATGTGCCCACGCCCGCCTGAAGGCGCGTTTGTCTGAAGGGTAAAAAGCGCCATAGCAGCACACTTCGGACAAAGTCCATGCACCGTCCCTCGTTTTACAAACCAATCGGTGTTTTCACTGATCTTGGTCTTTTCAGGCATACCGATTATGAGGTTCTCGATCGACCAGTAATCCCTATCCGCGACGTCGGGGTCCTGCATGAACCTTGGGCCGTTGCCATCGAGGTTGAACGCCGGCTGGATGGGTTCCAGTTTTGCTCTAAGTTCATCCGGCCCCGGTGGATGGAGGAGCATCTCCCGCCATTCCTCATAATCTTCGGGCGGAATGGCCGTCTGGCAAAGACCTATGATGAATTGCACCAGAGCCCCATCGAAATCAGGACGAAGAGCGGTTACCGCCATGACCGGGTTACCGCTCTCATCTCCATCAGTGATCTGCCATGGTGCAATCTCTTCATGCTCGCCGTTCTTTCTTCTGACCGGGATCCACCGGTCGGTGATCAAATTGGTAATGGTTATCACCTATCCATACCTTATCAGCTCTTTTCATCTCCACGCTGTTCTCTCTAACGATGCACTACTATGCCGCTCGAGACACCTCAAGCCCCTCTTCGCGGCTGTACCTCACCCTGGCCTCCCTTCCAGAGGCCTGGAGTGCGACACCGATCCACCCGCCGTTCTTGAAGACGAGTGGGACGATCACGGCATTTCGCCCCCGGTCTGGCATCGAAGCGATTGCATCCTCGACCACCACTTTGCCAGGACTGCCGTCGTAGTCTGCTGCGGCCGCAACCAGGCTCTCCCTGACGCTCACCTGACTGAGGTCCCACGCGATCCGGGGATCAGGATCTTCGGCCCATGGGAGAAGCCGTTCGCCATCCCATCGGGCAAGCCTTAGCGTCACCGACGGTTCTCCAAGGCGTGTAGGTGTCCTGACGTCATTCCTCCACACCTCTTCGGTGGCCGTGTAGCCCTTTCTCAGTTTAAGGGCGTTCTGTATCGCAAACGATGCATCCGCTGACTCTGCCCCTCGCACCCTCGCGGCCAGCATGCGGAGCGTGGGCGGGATCTCTTTCTCGCTCTCGTCGCCGAACACAGCTTCTATGAATGGATGAGCGTCCCTGGGGATCACGATCTCTCCCCCGGAGAGGATTCTCGCCGTGAGCCAGAGGCGTGCGTGGTCAGGGTAAACCGCTGCACCTCGAGGGAACATCCTGGAAAACCACCGCTCATCAGGATCTTTCACCATTTCTGGAGCAAGTACCAGGATGTGCGGCACCCCACGTTCACCGCGATCGTGCCGGTGAACCCTCCCTGCCCGCTGGATGATCCGATCGATGGGGGCGAGGTCAGTAACCATGAAATCAAAGTCAAGGTCAAGGGATTGCTCTACCACCTGTGTTGCTACGATTACCCTTCCCTTCCTTCTCTCCGGCGTGCTGTGTTTACCGAAATGCTCTTCAACCTCCCTCTCAATCTTCAGACGATCTCCGAGCGTGAAACGGGCGTGAAAGAGGCAGACCATACCCTCAGGAAGGACGCTGGAGAGATACCGCCAGGTTGCGACTGCGTCGTCGACGGTATTCCTGATGCGGCAGACGCACATACCTTTCTGCGCCGCGGCGATGACCGCTGCATCCGCCTCGTCCGTTGATGAGGTCAGGGAGACAGCGATCCGCCGCTGCTGTGCCATGGGGAAGACACGTTCCTCTGTCAGCGATGGTGATATGTGGGTGAGGAGAGGGTAGCCGTCAGCCTGTAGATCGGGCTTTAGGCCGGGTATTCGGCGTGTAAAACTTTCTGCCAGGCTTTTCCTCTGGTTTGATGGAAGCGTCGCTGAGAGGAGGATGGCGCTGCCTCCCACAGCACCATGAAACTCCAGGAGCCGTTGCAGGAGTTCGTGCATGTAAGGGTCACAGGCATGCACTTCATCTACGATCAGGATGTTGCGTGAGAGGCCAAGGAGCCTCAGTGACTGGTGGCGGACGGGGAGAATCCCGAGGAGTGCCTGATCAATGGTTCCCACTCCTACCTGGGCGAGAAGGGCTTTCTTCCTGTTGTCGGCGAGCCAGGATACGCCAGGGGTGTATCCCCGTTCATTCCCGACCCCCTCGAGGTATCCCCTCAACAGGCGGTAGAGCCGGCTGGATGAGTGAGCAAGGACCATGGAGTAGTTGTTGTCTTCAAAGATCCTTTCTACCACATCTTTGACCCTGCCGTACATGGCATTGGCGGTTGCCATGGTTGGAAGCGCGATGTAGATCCCCTGACCCTCGCCTGAAGCCATGAGTCGGTGGGCAAGAATGATGGCTGCCTCAGTCTTTCCACTGCCGGTGGCGTCTTCTATCATGAAGAGATGCGGCCCTTCTCCCAGGGGGCATGAGGAGGCATAAGCTTGAAGAGGGGTCGGGGCATGTTCGAGGAAAACCTCCGGAAAGAGATCCTCGATCCTGCGTTCCTGCGACGGCGTGGAGGGTATGGCACCTTTCCCCCGAATCGCCGTCTCGGCATTAGGGATAGCGGTGCCGGTCAGATACCGGGCGAGGTCTACTGTACCTTCTCTGAATGGGAAGTAGCGTTCATCTGAACCGATCCAGTCAGCAAGCACACAGAGGCCGGCGAGGATCCAGGATGCTGTTTTGATAGCCTGGAGATTCTCACGCCCTCCTGAGAGTGGAAGCGGTCTGTCTGCGAGGAAGAGTGCCGCACAATCCCGTACAAACTCTTCTGCCGCAAGCCTGTCTTCAGCGGTGAACCACTCGTTGATCGAGATCAGTTCTTCGTCCGGGGGTCTGCCGTGGTGTCCGCAGGATAGTTTTAGCAGAGGTTCAACGATGCGCCAGGCATCATCGAAATCCACACCGTCTCTGATCGTGATCCAGCCCTCATCTACCGCCTTTTTCCAGAGGTGCTCCCTCCAGAGCTGGTAGCCAAGGTCGTCATGGTGCCTCTTCATCTCGTATTCCACGGGTGGGTCCATGCCCATCCGCTGGAAAGCCGGTGTTGAAAATTTGCCTGTGTCGTGGACGGCGAAGAAAAAACCTGTCAGGGATTCAAGGTCATCCTCTTTAAGGCCGAGTATGCCAAGACGCTTTCGCAGCGCCGGGTCGCTCTTGAGCAGGCGTATGCCGACGGCTGCTACATCGAGGGCATGGTATGGAAGCGGGTGGAAGACAGGGTTATGCTCGTCCCTACTTTTTTTGCCCCAATACTGGAGATAACGAGGCTTTACTGGATTCACGGTCATCATCGCCGGTGAGAGGAGGCGGCATCCCTCTAAACCACCCGCAACCGGGGTGAGGGGGCTGCGCCTGTGGATGTGCACATGCTAATTTCCGCTGCCGGGCATCCTGGCAGAAAGACCAGGGGTCTCTTTAACATGATGATACACTCGTTTCGGCAACCCGATGTCAGGAGCAGGGCAATCGGCAAAAGCAATCGGTGAGAGGGTGCTACAGAAATCGCTGGAAGACTCCCCCCGGGCAAACATCGTCTGCCAGTTCACTGTGGTGGGGTGGCGCGCAGGAATAACCAGCACACAGGTTGCACGCATCTACCTTATACATTCACTCAATATTAACCTTCACCATGCACCGTGAAAGTGTATTGGGGGCATCAAATAAACGTTCTGAAATATGAGTCCTCCACCTTTTCCTGGCGGTATGCACAAGGATCATAAAACCATTACACTCTGGTTGGGGCACAACCCTTCGAGTGCCGCAAGAAATCAGATCATGCCCGTGAGGCCACAAGGCATACCGCATGAAATTGGCGGGAGCATTTTCATGCAAAACTCAAATAAAGGTTCTTTGCCCCTGCACTTATAAACAACCACCTGGTTCTCGAAGTATGACCGGGCCTGCACGGGTGGTTTTTACTTGTTGGTTCATCCCCCACCCACGGGGAAACACCTTCTCAGTGGAGGAAAGTTGCCTTCCAGAGAGGGTCATCGATCCCCGGGACACCCTCCAGCCGCAA
>DAFR01000043.1:9432-9838 GCA_002497965.1 Methanomicrobiaceae archaeon UBA436
ACCTGCGCACGAACCCGCCCAGCACCCCCCCTCTCCCGCCAGAATTTACTTTAACGTCCTCTGATCAAAAAAAACGTACAGGAATTAGGCAATCCCGGCTCCACCACCCCCGCCAGACCCCAGGTGCACCCCGGTAACCCTTTTCCCTCCAGCAAATCAACGCTTAACCAGAATATTGATATAATATTCATTATTAATAATGACTAATACGGGGTAAACTAATGGCCGAGAAATTCGATGTCAAACTTGAGGAAGGGAAGTATTATCTGCCCGATGCCAGTTACAAGGAACGGTCCTGGATAGGCGACTACAACCGTGCCTACCAGGAGTTCCTGGCTGACCCCGATGGGTTCTGGGACAGGATCGCCCGCGATCTCGAGTGGTTCCAGCCCTGGGACCGGGTGAA
>DAFR01000005.1 GCA_002497965.1 Methanomicrobiaceae archaeon UBA436
GTGGGGATGGAACAGCCCTTTGAGCCTGTGGAGCCAAGACCTCTACATCACATCTCTGTGGTGCAAGTGTTGGCCATGAAGCAGGAAGCCACGCCCGATAGGCGCGGGGTAGTTCACTGGATCCCCTATCCCGGCGATATCACGGAATGATCCATAAGGCTTATACTGTTTTCACTACCATACTGTTAGGTCAGATACGTGGGCCTGTAGCTTAGCTGGCAGAGCGACGGACTCTTAATCCGTAGGCCAGGGGTTCAAATCCCTTCAGGCCCGTTGAACACTCAATTCTTGTTTCTCTTTCTGAGCGATCTATTCTGACAGGCAGGTACGTCGCCGGGGCGGAGTGGTCTGGTCGTCACGGTCAACCCCGGATCTCGCGTGTGGTCGCTTATCGTGAGAGGGATTTTTCCGCACAGGCTACCAGCGAGAGGATTCTGGTGAGGCGCAAAATTGCACAGCGTCGGGAATAGATCCTCAAAAGAGGAGAGTGGGAGGAGTAAGCCCCCTTCTGTTTGGTGCGGCATTCAGCTAAGCGCCATACCTGGACGGACGCCAGACAGTCCATATGCCCTATTCTGGCTTGCACCCGCAGGGATTCACCGTTTCATCGTTTCCCGCCGCTACGTTCAACGAGTTGCGCGGGAATAAACCCGCGCCGCTCGCCCGCGGTGTGTGGGCTCGATCGTTTCATCACTGACGGCGGGCCGTGCCGTTTCTGTGTCATTGCCGTGACTCTCGCCACCCGCACTTGCGTGCGGCTGCGTGTCTGGCCGGTGGGAGGACTTTCCTCAGCGGCACGGGATGTGCCACCGTCGGCCGCGCTCTCCCTCTCCCCTATAATAGTTTTGCTGCGAGGGTATATATTTATGAGGGTGGGTCGCCCCCAGATCCGGGGCGCTTCGCGCGCCAGCACGCGATTGGATCAGGTCTCTGGAGGAGCGTCTCAGATGGACGCGATAACGCCTCCCTGTTTGCAGTGGAGAAACTCGTGGATGGTTCATCTGTATCGACAGCAGCCTCCAGGTCGGGTTTACGCTGGTGACTGCATGCAACGCATCTTCCCCTCACCACCACCTCTCCCGCGAAATGCTAAAAGTATTCAATATCATACAACCCATTCTGATGGAAATGCTGACCCCAGAAGAAGGCAGAATGGCGGTTCGCCTGGCGCGGATGGCCATCGAGAGAGCCGTCGACGGCGAACGGATGGTGCTGCCCCCCCTCCCCCCGGTCTTCGGGGAGAAACGTGGTGTGTTTGTCACTATCAAGCGGCACGGACTTCTACGCGGATGTATCGGCCTCCCATACCCGATAAAACCGCTCGGCGAGGCTATAATCGAGGCGGCCGCCTCGGCAGCACTAGAGGACCCCCGGTTCCCGCCGGTCTCACCCCCAGAGGTCAACGACATCGAGATCGAGGTGACGGTGCTGACACCGCCGAGGCCGCTCGAGTGCCCGCCGCTGGAGCGCCCGCAATACGTGGAGGTAGGGAGGCACGGCCTGATAGTCAGCGGTCTGGGGAGAGCAGGTCTTCTCCTCCCCCAGGTCGCAACAGAGTACGGCTGGAACAGCAGAGAGTTCCTCGACCAGACCTGTGTCAAGGCGGGGCTCCCGCCGGGGTGCTGGAGGCGTGGCGATGTGGCCGTGCTGACGTTTGAGGGCCAGGTTATCGAAGAGAAGGCGGTCTAACCTGAATGACAATCACGTTTGAGGTCATCCACAAAGACATCGCCGGGAGGGTCGGTAGGCTGAGGGTGAACGAAAAGAACATCCGGACACCCGCTCTCCTGCCGGTGGTCAACCCCCACCTCCCGCTGGTCACACCCCGCGAGATGGGGAGGATGGGCATCGAGGCGCTGATAACAAACGCCTACATATTCAGGCGGAGCGCGGACTACCGCGACCGCGCACTCGCAGAAGGACTACATCGCGTCCTCGATTTCGACGGCGCCATAATGACTGATTCCGGTTCGTTCCAGCTCTCGGTCTACGGTGAGGTCGAGGTGAACAACAGGGAGACGCTCGAGTTCCAGCAGGCGATAGGAAGCGATATCATCGTTCCCCTGGACATCCCAACACCCCCGGACGCAGGACGGCAGCGGGCGGAACAGGACCTCGGCGTCACGATGGAACGGATCCGGGAGGCGCACCGCCTCTTCCCCGACGCAAACCTGGCCGGGCCGGTTCAGGGCGGGATCTTCGCCGACCTGCGCGAAGAGTCAGGACGTGCCGTCAGGGAACTCGGGTTGACGTTCTGCCCGATCGGGGCGGTGGTGCCGCTGATGGAGACCTACCGATACCGTGACCTTGTCAGGGTCGTCCTCGCGGCAAAACGTGGGCTCTCCCCGGCAACCGCCGTCCACCTCTTCGGTGCCGGCCACCCCTCGATGTTCGCCCTCGCCGTTGCCATGGGCTGCGACCTCTTTGACTCTGCCGCCTACGCTCTCTTTGCCAGGGAAGGCCGTTACATCACCACCCACGGGAGCCTCAAGATAGACGAACTCGCAGAACTCCCCTGCCCCTGCCAGGTCTGCCGCTCCATGACCGCCGACGAACTCCGGAAGTCCGAAGATCGCGAGCGGTTGCTCGCTCTCCACAACCTCCACGTCACCCTGGCCGAGATCTCCCGTATCCGGCAGGCGATCCAGGAGGGGACGCTATGGGAACTGGTCGATGAGCGGTGCCGGAGCCACCCGCGCCTGCTCGATGGCTACCGTGAACTCCTGAGACACACTGCCGAACTGGAGGTCGACGACCCCGTCTCCAAGCGCCGGTTCTTCTACCGGGGGGCTGAGACCTGCCGGAGGACGGAGGTGCTCCGATACCACAGGGTCATCCCCCGCATCCCCCTCGGCGGGCGGGTGCTGGTCTCGTTCGACGGCCG
>DAFR01000144.1:0-1223 GCA_002497965.1 Methanomicrobiaceae archaeon UBA436
ACGCTGTCAACCGTGACTTTGACCTTGTTCACTACCACACATTTGGCCCCCTCGCACTGGCGAACAGGGCCTACAGTCCCGGTGTCAAGGTGCTTACAGCTCACTCGACTCCCCGTCTCAATATAGGTAACCTGGTCTTCTTCGAGAGATTAAACCGCCTTTACCCGGAAATTTACAGGGGTTTTGACCACATCATCACCATCTCACCCCTCTGTGATGAAGAGGTTCACGAGATCGCCCCCGATGTCCCTACAACCCTGATTCCAAACGGTGTTGACCGGGATAAGTTCCGGCCTGATCCCGAGAAACGGGCAGCGTTCAGGAGGAACTACGGGATCGGGGAGGATGAGTGGGTGGTGCTCACGGTCGCCCAGCAGACACCGCGAAAGGGGATATACGATTTTCTTGCGCTTTCACACGAACACACGGATACCAGGTTCGTCTGGGTTGGCGGGTTCCCTTATGGCAGGTTCTCGCAGGACTACAGCATCATCGAGGAGAAGAAGAGTCGCTGCGGGAAGAACGTTATATTCACGGGTTTTGTCGACGATATCACCGCTGCATACTGCAGCGCCGATGTATTCTTCATGCCCTCCTACGCAGAGGGTCTTCCGATGGTCGCCCTGGAGGCATTTGCAACCGGTCTGCCGGTCGTCGCCCGGAAGATCCCCGAGTTTACCGGGAATTTCAAGGAGACCGCTGTCTACTTTGAGAATCTCGAGGAGGCAGGCACACTGCTTGAGGACCGGAGTCTGCTCGAACAGCACGCGGCACTCTCCCGCCCGTTTACAGAAGACTACGATATCCGAAAGATTGCAAAACTTCATATAAACCTCTACCGGGAGCTGACCGGGCAGTGAGGCCCGCCTCCGGACGGTCGGACGGTCTTTGCAGGACGGAAAAGAGGGCATCAGGCTTATGCCACGATGCCGGCAATAACTGTACCGCAAGGTGGATCGAGTGATGATCTCCGTAGTTGTTCCAACCTATAACGAAGAGCAGAACGTCGAGCGCTGCCTGCGGTCGCTCGCCGACCAGACGGTGCCGAGGAAGAACTATGAGATCATAGTCGTTGACGGAAACTCTAAGGACAGGACGCGCGACCTGGCAGAACCCCTGGCAGACCAGGTCTTCATCCAGACGAGCAAACGGGTGGGCGGGGCACGGAACGACGGCGCGATGGCCGCATCGGGGGATATAATAGCCACGACGGATGCGGACTG
>DAFR01000144.1:1241-6005 GCA_002497965.1 Methanomicrobiaceae archaeon UBA436
GATATAGTCCAGTTATACGGCACGGTCTACCCGATCGAGGACGGTCTCCGGAACCGGTTATCGCTCCTCGGTGCAAACGCCTTCTCCCGCCTGGGATACTATACCAGGACGATCTATTTCACCCTCGGATGCAACACGGCGTTTGACCGGGAGGCTTTCATCCGGGCCGGGATGTACCGCTGCATCGACGCCGGGGACGACCTGGAGATCGCGCAGCGGATGCGCAAACTCGGGAAGGTCCACCTGGATCCGGGTCTGAAGGTGGGATTCTCGATGCGGCGCTACCAGCAGTTCGGGACTATCAGGTCGGTGTGGGAGTGGTTCTACATCGTTCGTTCCGGCGGCGAGGCAGGCGATGCCACATACACGAAGCGGGAATACAGGTGAGGCGGCCAGATCATGAATGGTTCTGCATCCATCCCGGAGGATTACATCGAGGCGGTGCGGCGGTCAGATTCCTGTGAGTTTGCCCGCATGCTGGGTATGGTGGTCACCGGGATCGAGGATGGGCGTGTCCGGGTGACGATGCCAATCAGGGGCACCAGGAACGCTCACGGCACAACCCACGGCGGCGCGATCTTTGCCATCGCCGACCATGCCTTTGGCATAGCGGCAAACATGGAGGGAATCGATCAGATCGCGATCTCCGCTCATATCCGCTACTTCTCTGTTCCAGCGGGGGATTCCCTGGAGGCGGTAGCCCGCAGGGTCTCGGAGGGGGAGATGACCTCGGTCTATACCGTCGATGTCTACTCCGGGGATCGCCTGGTTGCCGCGTTTGAGGGTGTCGGGTTCAGGACCGGGTTTCCAGGGAAGGCCGTCAAACCAGCAACCCGGTAATGCGTGTGCGTCTGGATCATGGAGCCGGGCGCCCCTCCAGACGGCCGGTCCGGGTTTACCTGCCCCTGATCTTATGTATTGCGGTTAACTTGTGCATACACTTATCTTGAGGTGGTGCCACGTACTCTCATGAATTATGAATCAGACGCTGTAGAGATGGTTGCCCGTCTTATGGCGCTCTCCGCTCGCACCGCCCCGAAAGCGACCGGCACCGACGTCATCAAGACGATGATCGTTACCGGTGAGGAGAAGATGCGGCTTGCTGCAGCGATGCAGGACTACGGGGAGAAGCACAAAACCGGGTTCTTCATAAGGGATGCGGGGAACGTCGCAGCAAGCGATGCCTGTCTTCTCATCGGTTCGCTGCTGCAGGAGAGTGTGGGTCTGAACTGCGGTGCGTGCGGGTATGCCACCTGCGCGGAGATGCTCGATGCGCAGCGCGAGAGATCTCATACGGCGACTCCATTTCAGGGCCCGAACTGTGCCGTCAGGATGGCTGACCTCGGGATCGCGGTCGGTTCTGCGGTAAAGACCGCGAGCATACACAACGTCGATAACCGGGTCATGTACTCAGTTGGTGTGGGGGCGCTCGCGCTCGGCTGGCTGGAGGGGTGCGGGGTGGCCTACGGCATCCCGCTCAGGGCATCTGGAAAGAATATCTTCTTTGACCGCGCACGCTAACCCGGTAGCAGAATGCCTGTTATGAAGATCCGGGGCGGGGACCTCGACCTCATCGAGTATGAGTTTACCTCCTTCTCCCCGGGTGAAAACATCCGGACGTGCGGCCTCCAGAAAGATTACCGGCTCACCCCGGTCTCCGGTACGGTCACCGTACGCGCCCCGGCGAGGATTCACCTCGCCGTGCTCGACATGAACCGGTTCGCCCCCGACCGTCCTGGTGGAGGCGGGATCGGGTTTGCCATCAGCGTCTACTGTACAGCCGAGGTCGAGTGCACCGATTCTGGGACCGAGATTGACTACTCACGCGAACCGATCCTGCGGCACTTCACCGAGGTGTTCCGTCAGGTCGTAGGTTATAAGGGCGGATTTAAGATCCGTGCACGCGACCACAGCTACGAGCACGTCGGGCTTGGATCCACGAGCACCATCCTGATCGCTGTTGCAAACGCCCTCAACACAGCGGTGGGGTCGCCGCTGACAGCCGACAACCTCCGCCTCCTCCTCGGCAGCAACTTCGTCGAGGAGACGGTGGCCGGGAACGTGGCGTTCGGGTTCGAGACGGGGGTCGGACCCGCTGCGAGCACCTACGGCGGGATGGCGGTTATGGGCGATGAACTGACGCTCATCTACCGGCACGCCTTTGCGGAGGGAAAACGGCTCTATATCGTCATCCCGCCGTCCAGGATATCCTCGGCCGGCGAGAAGGAGTTTGACCTCCTGATGAACAGGGCGCGGACGCTTGACTACCGTGACCGCGAGTTGAAGGCATACCTGGTTATGATGGACCTCATCCCGGCGCTGGAAGGTGGCAACCTGGAGAAGATCGGTGAGGTCATCTGGGAGATCGAGTTCCGCGGCTCCAAGCGCGCCGAGGTGGAGCACCACGGGTTTGAGATCTACCGCTACATGGCCGCGCTCCGGGGCGCGGGGCTCGAGTTCGTCGGCATGAGTTCGGTCGGCCCTGCAATCGCTGTCATCACCGGTCGCCCTGAGGTGGAGGTGGCGGAGGTCCTGGCAGATCTCGGTCTCCGGATCGCCATCGCAACCACGGTTGATAACGAAGGGTTAAAGATCAGCGTGGAGAGGAGGTAGTGAGGAGGCTGCCCTCACAGTCCCCCCTCAGAGACTGTTCTTCCGGTAATCGTAGTCACCGCCTGCAATCCTCTCCATCACGATCTCGCCTATGGCGTTGAGGTCGCTCTCGTGGAAATAACCGGAGGTTATGCTTGAACCCCCTATGGAAGAGAGCAGATAGATGTTGCTCCTGGCAACGTCGAATAGCCTGGCGATCGGGCCTTTAGCAGTAACCACCATCTGAACCCTGTCATAGTTCATCGTGACGGTCTCGCGATCGACTGCGCCGTTCACAAATGAGAAGAGGTTCTCTCCGAGATCGAGGTCTGTGATCCTGTATAAGACGTAAACGGCATAGAATATCGCCAGGATGAGCGAGACCGTGATCACGGGCAGTATATAGGGCATGGTAAGCCCGGCGATCCCGGTCGCGGTCATAGCCCTGCGGTATAGGTAGATGGAGGGGTAGATCATCACCAGAGCGAGGGCGAGAGAAGCCGCACCAGCTTCGATCAGGAGCACTCTCGCTGCGCCTTCGGGCTGTTTCTTTGGTTTGCGGTCGTAGACAAACTCTGGCACCAGTTCCCGGAGAAGTGTCTGCTGCGTTGCATCGTCCTTCAGGAGACAGAGAACGGGGCGCAGGCTCTGCCCTTTCCCGGACGCAAGTCCCACCACCTCAGCCTCGATGCATGACCTGTGCATCAGCCTGGCCGCGAGGGTGCTCTTGACGCGGACAGCGTTGATCCTGGAGACGTCAAACGACGTCCTGTAACTACGGATCAGTCCGTGCTGCAGGTATATCGTATCACCCCTGCGGTAGACCCGGTAGTTGTAGTAGTAAAAGATCTGTGAGATAATGGGGCCCACCAGCAGGGCGGCAAAGATCAGGAGCGAGACCACTGCCCCGGCGCTACCGCCATCGGTTCCCGCGGAGACGTAGAACTGAAAGACGGAGTAGACCAGGAAGAAGAGACCGGAGACGGTCTGGTAGGTCGATACGCTGAAGAGACCGTGCAGGATCACATCAAGCGGGTAGAACAATGCCGGCATTTCGACCGGTTCATCCCCGTCATCCTGATCCTCACTCTGGGTGTAGAGGCGGTGCAGTATCCCCGAACGTATGCTCTCCGCCAGGTCCTGCTCAAACGTCAGGACGGCCTCCGGCACCGTGGCACCGCTCCCAGAGTTGATGTTGATCAACAGACTCGATGTTCCAAGCAGTCTGTTTGTAATGCCACGGTTTATGTTGACCGATGCTACCTTCGAGTAGGGGATCGTCTTCTTCCTCTTAAAGACGGTATCCCGCTCCACCACCACGCCGGTATCGTCAAACAGGATGGTTGTCCGGCTCCAGATCCTGTAGTTGATGAACAACACCGCGATGAATACAACCGCAAGTGCGGCTGCTGCCGCCGGTCTGCCGACCAGCGTGATGATGAGAATAAACAGAATCGAAGCGAATGGAAGTGTTTTTTCAACGATGATCCCTGGATGACACCGGACCCGTTTCCCCCAGATCTCCATCTCACCCGTGCGGCTGGCGGTGCCGGGATGGTCTGCAGCAGCTCGATCATCGGTCGACTGCTCTCTCGCGGCGCTGCTGCGAGCCGGGGTCTCGCGATCTCTTCCGGTCATTCGTCTGCTGACCCCGTCACCGATGATGCGGGCGCCTGCAGCCTCTCCCGCAGCATCTCCCCGATCAGTTTGTTGAGATGTTCGGCAACCCTCTCCGCCTCCTCGAGTTCCAGGTAATTGATGGTGGCCACGCCTCCTGCGGTGGTGATGGCAACGTCTGCAAGACCGAGCAGGTTTTTGATCGGGCCCCTGGTGATCTCCACCTGGTGCACCCTCTCGATCGGCACCAGGGTGTGGCGTATCACCAGGACGCCGCGACGCACTTCGACCCGGTCGTCGGTGATCCTGTAGCGGTATCGTGTGTAAAAGACCGGCGGGGCCACCACCACATACACCAGGACGGCCGCCGGAACCCCCAGCAGGGCAAGTCGGGCGATCTCGTAATAGGGGTCAGAGAGGTTCTGCGAAAAGGTCGCAAGAAAAGTGCAGATCGCGAGGAGGATCGCATACCATATGCCGTAATTGATGTAGATCGAGATCATGCACCGCCGGTTCAGTCTCCTGTAACCGTCTGTGCCAGGTGCACCTGAGGAT
>DAFR01000080.1 GCA_002497965.1 Methanomicrobiaceae archaeon UBA436
AGCAGGTACGGAAGATCGCAGAGAGGCTTGAACTGAATATATTCCCTAATATATGAGGAGATTGGGCTGTAACTGTGACCGGGGGCGCCGGCGGGAGCTTGCCCTCCGGTTTCCGCGGTTTGTGCGGTGGCGCGATGATAGGAGCCCAGAGGAAGCAACGACGACCGCCGAGGTTGCTACGATGTTTTACCGCCACAGGGGGGGCGGTGATACGTTTCTTTTCACCCTCTTTGCTGGAAGAAAATGGTGTTCTAAGCGCGGGAGCGTGTCGGGAGAGAGATGAGAGTTATTGAGGTTCACTGAGTCATTTTCAACTATCGGACAGTTTCTTTCAAATCACTTTTGTCTGACGGTTTTTACCCCCGCTACCCCGGGAGCCTTCATACCGATCTGCCGGTCGGCTGTGTGCGAGGAGCCTTGCTATTTCTCCGGGATGGCGGGGCTGGCTGGAGGTGTCCGGATAGAAACAGGCTTATCGCGAAAGAGTTTTTCGTTAACTATTTATCAGGCCGTGAAGATATCCAAAGTCGTGAATACAAATATTCCCGGAAACTGTTCTTTTCCCGAAGAGTTGGGGTTTCTGGACTCTGCAAGCGCTCACACCGGACGCACTATCATGTTTAAAGAACTTTCTTTGCTGCTCGAAGTTACTCCACATGAGATCTCATTCGATGAGATCCGCAGGAAAGTAGAGCAGGAAAACATCCTCATGAAGAGCAGTGTTTCGGGTAGAGAGAAGAGCTTCTATCACCTGAAATCGTCTTACGGGCTTGATGTACAGGTTCCTGTATTTCGCGCACTTCGTTTTCTGTGGGATTTTGATCCCCGGGAGAGGCGGATGCTTGCTCTCCAGTGCGCCCTCGCCCGGGATACCATCCTCCGTGCGTCTGCACCGTTTATTCTCTCCTTAAAGGTTGGAGAGGTGGCCGAGAAAGAGTTGCTGATGGATCTTGTAGAGAAAGAGTACCCTCACAGGTACAGCCCAAAGACGGTCAGGTCTATAAGTGAAAATCTTCTCTCATCCTGGACGCAGTCAGGGCATCTGGAAGATAAAAACATGAAAACAAGGGTAAAAGCAACCGCAGGGCCGGCATCAGTTACATACGCGCTCTTCCTTGGCTACCTTTGCGGTGTGCGTGGGAAACTGCTCCACAATACCGTATGGGCAAATGTACTGGATGCAACGGATTCGGAAATTCAAGAATATGTTTACGAATCAGTGAGGAAAGGCTGGCTGATCTACAAGAATGCAGGTGGGATCGTTGAGGTCTCTTTCCCTCCTGATTTTGCTGACGGGATTCGATGGTTATGAGTAAGATTGACGATCTTATTGTGGCTTACAAAACGCAGGTTTCGTTGGAATGGAATGAGATGCTCTCCGGAGAGGAGAAGGTCTGGTTCTGCGTCTACGACCCTTCTTACGAGCGGAATATACGCGCTCGTCTCAGTGAATTCAAGATAGTTACCGAACAGGCCAAGCATAACTGGCAAGAGGTTGACGTCACCGGGATGTTTGAGAGGTGGCTGGCAGATAACGAATACCTTGAGGACTACTTTGCGGATCCGTCCCTTCTAAAGTATGATCTCGATGACTTTGTTACCTGCCTCGCGGATCACCTTGCAGAGAGGTTGAAGGATGCCGACGACTCAACCGTGGTTGCCGTGATCGGCATAGGGAGTCTATACGGAATCGTCCGGGCGAGTGCAGTTATCGATCGATTGATCAGATCTACGAAAATCCCCGGTCGTCTTATGTTCTTCTTCCCCGGCGACAGGGATGGGCGCAATTATCGGCTGCTGAAAGCCCGTGACGGCTGGAACTACCTCGCAACGCCTATTGAGGCGCGAGAGTGATGAGTATGGTTTCAAATGATTTAATCTTAAACAGAGATGTCTTCCAGAGGGATCCGCTTACTTATACCATCCCGAACGATGGTGTAACAAAAGTAGGTCCCATCACCACAGAGGACGAGTGGGCTGTTGCCCGCTACGAACTTGAAAATTTTGTCTGTAAAGGATCGTATCACAGGGGGTTAAAAAATATCCTTGAATCGTTCCTCTATAATCTTGACCAGCCATCGCAGCCCGCAATATGGGTTAGCGGGTTCTTTGGCTCCGGAAAATCACATCTTGTTCGTGTGCTGGAGTTCCTCTGGTGTGATCTGAAGTTTCCCGATGGGGTGTCTGCACGGGATGTATGTATGCTCCCGGATGACGTGCGGGACGCCCTAAACGAGCTTACTATTGAGAGCCGCAGGCATGGAGGCATATGGTCAGCTGCGGGTACTCTGAGTGCTGGATCCGCTAACGACCCCAGGGTTGCCATACTCCAGGTTGTCCTCCGTTCCGCCGGTCTCCCGGAGGATATCGATACCGCCCGCGTGCACCTCTGGCTCGCAGAGCTCGGGATCCTCGATGCCGTGCGGGACAGACTCCGCGAACAGGGTCGTGAGAGAGATATGACCCGCCCCTTTGTCTCTCGAAGGTTTGCCGAGGCCCTCATCGAGTTTAACCCTGATTTCCGTGGTATGGATGTGGAGCAGGTCAGAGAGGATCTTCGACGGCAGTTTGGAGCCGATTTTCAGATGACAAATTCGACCATGGTCGAGATGCTCAAGGATATATTTGCCATGAAGAGCACCGTAGCCGGAAAGATGCCTCTGGTGCTGATAGTTCTCGATGAGGTTCAGCAGTACCTGACGATCGGGGAGAGATCGGATCAGTTGTTAATCTTCCAGGAGGTCGTTGAGGATTGCTGTAAAAAATTTGGTTCAAAGGTGCTCTTTGTCGCTACAGGACAGGATGCGCTGCATGCCAACATCCAGTTACAGCGCCTCCAGGATCGGTTTTCCCTGCAGGTTCCACTGGAGTCAAAAGATGTCGACGTGGTGCTCCGTCAGACGATCCTCCGGAAGAAGGAGTCGATGAAAGAACCCCTTAAAGGTGTTCTGGAGTCGGTCAGCGGTGAGATCTCACGCCACCTTGACGGATCAAGTCTGGCACCAAGGCCCGGGGATGAGGATGTTCTGGTGCTTGATTATCCTCTACTGCCTACCAGGAAACGATTCTGGGAACGAGTCCTGCAGAGTGTTGACCGGGGAGGGATGAGCACCCAGTTGCGCAATCAGTTGCGGTTGACCTTTGAGGGGAGCCGTGAGTTTGCTAAAGATCCAGTCGGAACGGTCATTCCGGCAGATTTCATCTTCAACCAGCAGAGCACTTACATGATACGGAACAACATCCTCTACCCAAAGATCTACGAGAGCATCAGCAAGGAGGATGACGGGACGAAGGAGGGGCGGCTTCGTTCCCGGATAATGGCGCTTCTTTTTCTGATCCAGCTGCTGGATGAATCAATCGGGATCAGAGCCACACCGGATACCCTCACCGATCTCCTGATCACAGATCTGACGGCAGGGAGCGAGGACCTGAGGCAGGAAATCCCGACCCATCTCAAAGACCTTCATGACCGCGGGGTGATCGCAAAGGTCGGGGATGAGTACCGCATCCAGACCGAGGAGGGTAGCATCTGGGAAGGAGATTACCAGCAGCGAAAAGCCAACGCCCGGGCGAGCGATACGAGCATAACGTTCAAGCGGGACGAAGTCCTCAGGAACTGTGTCGCCAAACGTCTTGGGAGTTTCTCGCTGTCACAGGGGGTGAGCAGAACCCCGCGCGGGATCGATATAACCTATTTCACCCCGCAGAGACCTGAGATCAGGTCGAATGTGCCGGTATGGCTACGGCATGGGTGGGAGGTCACCGAAGCAGGTGTTAAGTCGGAGGCGGCCGCTGAAGGGAATGAAAGCCCGATGGTGATGGTCTTTTTACCACGGCTGAACCATGATGCGCTAAAGGATGAGATCGCCGGGCTGCTCGCTGCTGAGGGGGTGCTAAGCGAACGTCCGGCCCCGACCACACCCGAAGGCGATCAGGCTAGGTCCAACATAGAGGCGAAACTCCGCGGCCACATGCAGAGGATCGATTCGCTGGTCGATGAGATCCTGAAGAACGCACATGTGTATATCGGCGGTGGCACCCCCATCGAGGCTGATTCGTTTGCAGGTGCGGTCAGGAAGGCAGCAGAGCAGGCTGTCCAGCGTATGTACTACCGGTTCTCTGATGCTGATGCCACGGGATGGGATCGTGTCATCACCCGTGTGAAGAGTGGTGACTGGACACCGATGAAGCAGATCGGGTTTGAAAGAGAGCCCGAGGAGCATCCGGTCTGCAAGGAGATCCTGAAGCGGCTGAACACGCCGAAGATCGGAAACGAGGTGCGTAAAGCGCTTGAAGCGCCGCCGTTCGGCTGGCCGCGGGACGCGATAGACGGGGCTTTGATGGTGCTGGCGGCCACCGGTCACCTGAAAGCCCGTTTCAATAACAGGCCGATATATGCTTCTGATCTGGATAAGACCAAGATTGGGAAGACAACTTTTGAGGCGGAGAATATAGTCCTCTCTCCCAACGAGAAACTTGCGGCCCGCGAACTCTATACGAAGCTGGGTCTGTCTGCGGAGCCGGGGCGTGAGGTGGAAGAGGCGGTGATCTTCCTTGAGCGTCTCCGTTCCCTTATCGAGGCTACCGGTGGCGACCCCCCGCTGCCGCCACGAGAGTCGCCCACTTACCTTGCTGAACTCCAGGCATACTCAGGCAACCAGTTGGTGCGGGAACTGGTTGGACGGCGTGAGGTTATCAAACAGGATATTGAGAGGTGGAAGACGATAAAGGCCAAGATCGAGGAGCGGAAGCCTGCATGGGATGCACTGCAGCATCTGGTCTCGCACGCTGAGGGGTTTGAGGATCTTGATGATATCAGGACCGAGATGGAAGCGATCTGTAAGAATCGGAGTCTGCTCCACGATCCTGATCCGGTCGAACCGCTGCTTGCTGATCTTCGGAAGGGGCTGCGTGAAGCCCTGAATACCGGGATCACCCGCATGGAGGAGGCGCGAAAGGAGGTGCTCACTGCACTTGAGGCTGATCCTGACTGGCAGAGACTTGATGATGCAGACCGGGCACGTCTGATCCGGGAATACAATCTCGGTGAGTCATTGCCGTTGAAGATAGGGACAGACGCTGAGATAGTGGAGCACCTTAGAAAGACTCCGCTGACGTTTTTCGATGACCGCGTGATGCTGGTCAGGGGGGCGCTTGACCAGATAAGGGTTGCGGTGGCAAAGATCCTTGAGCCAAAGACGGTGATTGTCTCTCTTGGGGCGCCGGTGACGGTGAAGACCCTGGATGATCTCGATGCATACCTGAAGGGTGTCCGCAGGCGGGCGCTGGCTGAACTTGAGAAGGGGACTCCGGTGATGCTCAGATGACGGTGCTCTCTCGCGAGGCGAGGAGCGCTCTCGATGAGGCTATACAGGAGGCTCGCAGGAAGGCTGAACAGGGGGCGAGAAATGCTCTGCTGGTTCTTGGTGTTGATGAGGAGCGAAAGCCAGGTTATCTCACGGCGGAGCAGGCGGAGATACGTCGGCAACTCCGGACGGAGTGCCGCAGGCTCGGGTCGTTTGACGACCTTGTCAGGTCGGTAGCTTACGAGCGGTGGCACCGGATGCTTTTTGCGCGGTTCCTGGCCGAGAACAGCCTGCTGATCCACCCGGAGTTCAGAGTGCCGGTCACCCTTGATGAGTGTGAGGAGATCGCCCGTGAGGAGGGGCGGGATCTCTGGGAGGTTGCCGGGGATTATGCGGCAGAGATGCTCCCCGGCCTCTTCCGGCGTGATAGCCCGGTGACGCGGGTCAGGTTCGCGGGCGAGGATACCATGGCGCTCCGGTCGATCCTTGCGAGGATTCCTTCGGAGACGTTCCTTGCCGAGGATGCGCTGGGGTGGACATACCAGTTCTGGCAGACCGATGCAAAGAGGGAGGTGAACGCCTCTGAGAGGAAGGTGGAGGGCTACGATATCTGCGCGGTGACCCAGCTCTTCACCGAGCCCTACATGGTGCAGTTCCTGCTCCAGAACACGCTCGGCGCCTGGTGGCTTCACCTCCATCCGGATAGTCCTCTCCGGAATGAGTGGCGCTACTACAGGGAGGGGGTGCAGCACGACTTTTCTGCCTGGCCTGAGAGCCCTGCCGGGTTGAAGATCCTCGACCCCTGCTGCGGGAGCGGGCATTTCCTGGTCGCGGCGTTTCATATGCTGCTTGCCATGCGAAGGGAGGTTGGTGAGGAGACGGAGGCCGCGATCAGGGGCATCCTGACGGAGAACCTCCACGGGCTTGAACTTGATCCCCGGTGCATCCAGATCGCGACGTTCTCCATCGCGCTGGAGGCGTGGAAGGCCGGGTTCCCGACCGATTCATACCTGCCGGTGCCAAACCTGGCCTGCACAGGGATACCGATCAGGGCTAAGAAGGAGGAGTGGCTGAGTCTTGCCGGGGATGATGGGCTGCTGGAGGGCGTGCTTGCGCAGTACTACGACCTCTTCAAGAACGCTGATACCCTCGGCAGCCTGATCCGGGTGGATAACCAGCCAACCCTTGTCGACCAGAAAACTCTGGAGAAGAAGTTTGAGCAGGCTCTGCGGCGGGAGAAGGATGCGGCCGATCCGGTCGCAGAGACGTTTGGCGAGACGGGCGAGGGGGTGCTGAAAGCGGCAGGTCTCCTCTCCAAGCGGTATGATTATGTCATGACGAACGTCCCCTATCTGACCAGCGGGAAACAGGGGGAGGTTCTGAGGGGCTTCATTGAGGAGAACCACCCTCTGGCAAAGAACGATCTTGCAACGGTGTTTCTTGAGCGGTGCCTCGCTTTCTGCCGGCCGGGAGGGAAGGTCAGTATTGTTCTGCCACAGAACTGGCTCTTCCTGGCATCGTATAAGCGGTTCAGGGAGCACCTGCTGAAGAAAGAGCGCTGGGACCTGCTGGTGAGGCTGGGCCCCGGCGCATTTGAAACCATCTCCGGCGAGGTTGTGAAGGCCATCCTCCTGAACATCTCCCATACGAAACCGCTGGCGGGACATCTGCTCTGCGGGCTGGATGTCTCGGAGGAGCGCGACGCGGCAGCCAAGGCACGGTCTCTGCTGGATGCGGAGGTGGCATGTGTGAGGCAGGCGGGGCAGCTGGAGAATCCAGATGTCCGATTAACATTTGAAGACGTGGTTTCAGAATCATACCTTAAAAATTACGCTGTCAGTATTGAGGGACTAACTAGTGGTGATATTGAAAGATTTATATATAAATTCTGGGACAAGGATAGTCAAAATGAACGGTGGGACTTTTACATCCAAAATGTGGATAAAAACAATCTCTTTGGAGGCAGAAGCGACATTATCTTATGGGAAGATGGAAAGGGGGATTTAGTTTCATTCCCTGGCGCGCATAACTTCCCCCCAAAAATGAATAAGGGGACACGGATTCTGGGAAATAAAGGCATTAGAATCACACAAATGCGAAAACTCCCCTGTACAACTCACTTTGCGAAGCCTCA
>DAFR01000062.1:0-1361 GCA_002497965.1 Methanomicrobiaceae archaeon UBA436
CTTCTCGGTGGACCGGTGTTTCCGGAGGGAGCAGGAGGAGGGGCCAACCCGCCTGATGGCCTATCACTCGGCCTCGTGTGTCGTTGCCGGGGAGGATGTCACCCTTGAGGAGGGGAAAGCCGTCAGCGAGGCGCTTCTTTCGGCGTTCGGGTTCACTGAATTCAGGTTCCAGCCCGACGAGAAGCGGTCGAAGTACTACATGCCTGGAACGCAGACGGAGGTCTATGCACGCCATCCCTCGCTCGGGTGGGTGGAGGTCGCTACGTTTGGTCTCTACTCCCCGTCGGCGCTCGCGGAGTACGGGATCGGAGTGCCGGTGATGAACCTGGGTCTTGGGGTGGAGCGTCTTGCGATGATCGTCTACCAGTCAAACGATATCCGCCAGTTGACCTACCCGCAGTTCTTCCCGCAGGCGATCTCCGACCGCGAGATCGCCGGTGCAATCCACCTCCGTGAAGAACCGGCATCGGTTGCCGGGCGACGTATGGCAGAGGGTATCCGGGCCACTGCTGCGGAGCACGCCGCCGCCCCCGGGCCGTGTGCGTTTGTTGCCTGGAGTGGCGAGATCGCGGGACGGGAGGTTGAAGTGGTGGTCGAGGAGACTGAGTCCAACACGAAACTCTGCGGTCCTGCTTGCTTAAACGAGGTCTTTGTCCATAACGGTTCGGTGCTCGGTGTACCCGATACCGCGAAGTGGGCAACCGTCCGCCAGGAGGGCGTCTCCACCGGGATCACCTACCTGGACGCTGTGGCCGGGCTTGCAGCCGCCAGGATCGAGGAGGCGGCGAGGTGCGGGGAGGAGGTTCGTGTCCAGGTGAAGATGGCAAAACTCCCCTCTGATGTCAACCTGCGTATCGAGGACTACGTGATGCGCTACATCACCGACCACAACAAAAAAGTGGATCTCCGCGGTCCGGTCTTTCTGACGGTCAGGTCGGTCATCCGGAAGCCGGGGGTTTGATCCTGGATGATTGGGTGTTGCCCTTCCTGGATGAGTAATATGAGGCCATCAAATCAACGATTCTGAATCTAATCCCGCCACCTTTTTCAGGTGGCAGGTGCGAGCCCATCAAACCAGTTCGATCATGGTTTGACGCCATCGGATCGCCACCGTGTTGAACGTTTTTTGCGGCTGACCTCTTCCATCCATGGGCGGCCGGTGCATGATGACAGATCCTGGAAAGCCGTGGCAGCGACGGAAACGGGATCTCAGGGAGGTATCTCACCGAGAACGTGGTAAGGAGATCTCCTCCCGTCGAGGGGGAATCAGCCGCGGGGGGTGGGGCTCGCCGGGGAGGAGGGATGGAACATCCCCCGCCCCTGTCTCTTGCGTGTCATCCGAAAACCTCTCTCGCTGGATC
>DAFR01000062.1:1376-17034 GCA_002497965.1 Methanomicrobiaceae archaeon UBA436
CAGTGGGAAGCCGCGCCGGGGAGGTTTCTTGCCTGAAACCGTGTGAGGGGATCACCTCTCTTGCGGTGTATCGATGGGGAAAACCTCCCTCCCCTGTCCTGAGATGCTCCCGGAAACCAGATGATGCCCGCGTCTCCACAGGCATACCGAATGAAGATGGGGGCAGCATTCTCATACAGACCCCGGCCGCCCCGGATCCGGATTGGAAGAGGTGGGCGGCGATCCACACAGGCAGGGGCACAATCCCATGAACGTCGCAAAAGAACTCCAATTTCAGGATATTTTCTTCTGGCGTCTATAAACAACCGCCTTATCTCTGAATTCTGCCCCGGCCTGAAGTATTGGTTTGATGGCCTCTACTGCACTTTATGAGACCCCTGGCAGGTGAGCAGACATCTCTGGGAGGCGAGGTTCAACCTGACCCTGCCGGGTGTGAAGGCCGATAAGGTTATGTATTTCTAACACCATGTTAGAAATATACAACTGGTGTGACTATGAAACGAACCTACGCTGTAAAGATAGGGGTGGGAGTGATCCTCGCGGCTGCGGGCATAATCCTTCCATTTCTCGTGGACGGAATGGAATCTCTCTCCTCGGTCATGGTTGCTATCGGTCTTGTGACCGTTGCGGTGACCGGTGTGCAGCACTGGAGATACAGTGACGGTCTGGAGAAGGACGAGAGGACGCAGAAGCTCGGGGCATACGCCATCTCTTACTCCTGGTTGCTCACCATTGTCTTCCTTGCAATCCTCTTCTGGGTTGACTACCTGGGTCTGCTCGTCCTCAGCGTCCAGGCCGTTCTGGTCTCCGCCATCCTGCTGATGGGGTTCTCCGCGCGTCTCTTCCAGTGGTACCTATTCAGGCAGGGTGACGTGGCTTGAGGAGGGATGCCGGGTGAAGACCCGGATCAAAGAATTTCGGGCGAAGGCCGGGATGACCCAGGAGGAACTGGCCAGGCAGGTGGGCGTCCGGCGGGAGACGATAGTCTTCCTTGAGAAGGGGAAGTACAACCCCTCCCTGAAACTTGCCTACAGGGTGGCAAAGGCGCTCGACTCCACCATCGAGGAGGTCTTCATCTTTGATGAGGAGGATCTGGCATGAGAAGAACCTCTCCGGCTGCCCGGAAGGTCACGATTGCGGCTTTATCTCACCCATCTCATCCCCCATTTCTGGTATAGGCGCTTCTCTGGTTGCTGCAGTCCTGTCATCTCCCCGGAGAAGCGCAAACAGCCTGGCAAGAGAGATGATATCCTGCCTGTTATGCTCTACGATCGGGATGAGCGGGCCGGGGTTACCTGTTCGCATGTAGGTCTCGTAGAACTCTGGAACCATCGCGCTCGGGAGATCATCTGTCCGGGTTATGTGGAGGACCGCCGTCTCAAGACTGCCGAGACGGCAGGATGGCAAGCGGTCTCCCCAGCACCGGCGTGCAAACCGGAGGACGTCAAAGTGGGGGAGGTTGAGGGTTGCCGGGACACCGTGCCGTGCGAGCCGATCCCGGATGTAGGGGAGGTCAAAAGCCCGGCCGTTGAAGGTGACGAGGGCGGCTCTTTCCGCCTCCAGGTCGGGGAGGATGGCGGTCAGCGCCGCTGTCTCTTCCTTGATCGACCTGACGAGGTGCTGGCGGACGACGATAGAACCTCTTTCCGCCCGGCCCAGGCCTATCAGGATGATCGGCCTGGAGGAGAGCCCCAGCGTCTCGATATCCAGGAAGAGGAAATCTTCCGGGGCGTGAAACCTGCTGGCCTCGAGGAGGAGCGGATCGCTCTGCCGGTGCCGCCGTTCAATCCAGTTCACGAGTTCCCGCGTCTCTCCCCTTGCCACCAGATCGAGGAGCCGGCTGGCATCCTGATGGTAACGGGGGTGCCCCAGCAGGTCAGGGACGGTGCGGTAACCGCGCTCTTCCAGCCGCTGCCGGGTTGTCGGGCCGATACCCTGGATCAGGCTGAGATCGCCAAGGATGGCTGCCGCCGCGCGTTCGCGGTCGCGAACGGCCAGGAAGATCGGGCTCCGGTGGTCTATGACGTAGCACCTCCCGCCTGAGCACCTCACCTCCCGGCCGTTGAAGACGTCCTCGATCGCCAGGCCCCGGCACCTCTCGATGAGATTGGCCCGGAACCTGCGGGCCTCCTGGTCGCCGGAGTGGTGAAGATGCCCCTTCTGGAGATCCCGCACAGACCACCTCACCCGATCAGGTGCTTGAACCATTTCATCCTGATCTCCGTCTTTGCATAAATTCAAACTGACTCCCGCGGGGTGAAAGTGAACCGCCCCGGCGCCTGACAGCCCGGTCGCCGGAAGCGAACATTTTCAAGCCGGCATCATGTGGTTGTTTGCAATTCGCCGCGCATACGACCTGGAAAAAGATGGCGAGTTTATATTTCAGATCGGTGATTCGATACCACGCGCATGTAGCACCTCCTCCACCATCCACCTAAATACTCTCAGTGACAATCGAGAGGAGAGAGATGAATATTGGAGCAGTCCTGATCGATATCGATGGCGTTCTCCACGCAGGTGACCGGCAGGTCGCGGGAGCGGACCGGGCGCTCCGGGAACTCGACCGGCGCGGGATACCCTACCGGTTTGTCTCCAGCACAACCCGTAGTTCCAGGCATTCGGTTGTGCAGCGTCTGCATCGCCCCGGTTATGAGATCCCGGAAACCTGGATCGTCACCGCCGCGGTTGCGGCCGCCGTACACCTCCGGGAGAGCGGGCGGACGCGGTGCTGCCTTCTGACCACAACGGATGCCCGGACGGACCTTGAGGAGAACGGGATCTCGGTCGTGGATGAGGGTGCCGATGCGGTCGTGGTCGGCGACGCGGGCGGCGCTCTCACCTGCGAGCGGTTGAACCGTGCGTTCAGGCTCCTGATGGAGGGGGCGGACGTTATTGCCCTCGAGAACGACCGTTACTGGATGGGGGGAGACGGACTGATGCTTTCGGCCGGCCCGGTAGTGGCCGCGCTCGAGTATGCCGCCGGAATAGAGGCTGAAGTGATAGGGAAACCCTCGCCGGCGTTCTTCCAGCGGGCGCTTCAGGGCATCGGGGCGCGCCCTCTGGAGACGGCGATGAGATCGTCACCGATATCGGTGGTGCGCGTGGCTGCGGTATGAAGGGCATACTTGTGAGAACCGGGAAATACCGCGAAGAGGCCGTCCGCCGCTCAGGCATCACCCCGGACCTGGTCATCGACTCGCTTGCAGACCTTCCCGATCATATATGATGGCCATGAGAAAGCGGATTCTCTTCCTGTTTCTCCTGGTCGCCGCAATCGGCGGAGCGTGTCTCGGGTTTTTCCTCCGTCCGGAGTTCGTCCCGCCGGCGATCGTCCCCCTGGAGGGTGCGAGCCTCAACCAGACGCCGGTCTATACACTCCTCTTCGAGGGCGGGATGGAGACGATCCGCATCGACCCCGACCCGGCGGTCTACGCCGGTGCGAAAGCGGCAAACAGGAGCCTTCACCTCTACACAGATATGCCGGAAGAAGAGTGGATCCCGATCTACTACCTGGCGTTCATAAACGAGCCCCACCAGGAACCCTTCTATGCGGACCTGCTCGGCGCCCTTCGCGAGATCCGTGACCGGAGAGGGCTCGATGACGACCGTTACCTCGAACTGATCGCCGTATTCGTGCAGTCTATCCCGTATGAGACCGACGCCTCGGTGAGCGAACCAAAGTTCCCGATCGAGACCTTCGTGGACGCTGCTGGAGACTGTGACGACAAAAGCCTCCTTCTCGCAGGTCTCCTCGCGCGGGAGGGCTACGGTGTTTCGCTCCTCTACTTTGGAGGCGAAACCCACATGGCTGTCGGGGTGAAGAGCGCAGGCTGCGGCTACCGCAACACCTCTTTTGCCTACATCGAGACCACAAACGTAAGTTATGTCGGAATCCCGCCTGCAACGCTCTCGGGCGGCGCGACCCTCTCCTCCGATCCGCTGGTGATCCCGGTCGGGCAGGGTGAGCGCAGTTACACTGCCTGCAACCAGGTTCAGACGATTGAGCGCGCGCTCTCCGCATTACGCGACCGTGCCGCGGTTCTCGAGACGGAACTTGAGGCACGCGGCCGGGAGATCGAGGCGATGCGCGATGCCCTCGACGCCCTGGGTGCCCGGATGATGTCCCTCCTGCGTGCGGGCGATATCAGTGAGTACAACCGCCTCGTCCAGGACTACAACAGGATGGCCGGGGACTACAACCAGGCTGTAGACGCTTACAACGCCCTGCTCGATGAGGCTGAAAGGGTCGTCGACCTCCACAACGACCTGGCCGCCGGTGCTCATGACCGGCCCGCCTCATACCTCGTGGCGCGGGCCTATCCCTCCGGGTGAGACGCATCTACCGGCCCGGGAAGGGTTGTGTGCGTCTCTCTGCCCCGGGCGATGGGCGGCCCACGGCACCATCGGCAGCAACATACACCTCTTTGCGAATCTGGCTGCGGCGGGCGATGGTCGGGTAGCGGGCGGCCCGCTCCGCGAGGCAGGCAAACGTCGTGAGTTCTGATCTCTCCATGCATGATAACGATGCAATCTGTTCACTTAACGATAGGCCGCGCGCGGTGTGAAAGTGAAAATTTGGGTCTTCAAATCCTGGCCTGTAATAGGCCAAAACACCGTTTAATCCTCGATCCTTCTTGGTATGGTTTTTTGGTCTATTTATTCCGGTTTAATTTTGGAAAACAAATTTTTCCGTGGCTTGATCTGAGATAAGGGGCTGCTGTCACCGTATTATACCTCCGGGCCAGCCGTCCTGCAAGTTTTTATCTATCCTCTGGCAGATACATGAAACGGAGTGCCGTATGCTGGATATCAGTGATTTGCATGTGGAAGTTGATGGCACCGAAGTGCTCCACGACATCAACCTCCATATCGGGTGGGGGGAGACCCACGTTCTGATGGGCCCAAACGGCTCAGGGAAGAGCACGCTGCTCAAGACCATCATGGGGTTTGGCGGTTACACCATCACATCCGGTTCAATCGTCTTTAAAGGGCAGGACATTACCCGGATGCCGATCCATGAGCGCGCCCATCTCGGTATAGGCATGATGTTTCAGAACCCGCCAGCGATCTCAGGGCTGAAACTCGGGAAACTGCTTACTGCCGTCTCCGGGCTGAAAGAGGACGAAATCGAGGCATTGGGCCGGTCGGTCAATATGGGGCAGTTCCTCAGCCGGGATATCAACGTCGGCTTCTCCGGCGGCGAGATCAAGCGGAGCGAGGTCCTCCAGCTGAAGGTCCAGCAGCCTGATTTCCTGATGCTGGACGAACCCGAGAGCGGTGTTGACCTGGAGAACATGAACCTCATGGGCAGGGAGATCGCCACCCTGCTTGAGAAGGATGTCCGTATCGTCAACCGGCGCCGGAGCGGCCTGATAATCACCCACACCGGCTACATACTCGATTACGTCGATGCCGACCAGGGTCATGTGATAATCGAAGGCCAGATCAGGTGCCACGGAAACCCGCGCGAGATCCTGCGCCTTGTCAAAGAGAAAGGATACGGAGAGTGTCTGCGTTGCAAACAGATAACATAACTGACATGGAACACCTCTCAGAGAAGGACCGGGAGCGTCTTGCCCTTACCGGTCTCGAAGTGGAGATGCGGAATCGCTGCGGGAGTTTCTTCCAGATCGACCAGAACGTTGTCCAGACCACATGCATGGCAGAGGGTGTCGAGATGCTCCCCATCAAGGCCGCTCTCGAGAAGTATGACTGGGTAAAGGACTACTACTGGAAGGCCGTCCCGAGAGACAAGGATAAATACACCCGCTACGTGGCAGACCAGGAGAACCCCCAGGGTCTCGTTGTCATCGCCCATCCCGGCACAAAGATCGAGATGCCCCTCCAGGCATGCCTCTTCCTCCGGGAGGGCCCGGTGCAGCACGTCCACAACATATTTATAGCGCAGGAGGACTCCGAGATCCACATCATCTCCGGTTGCGCGAGTTCCTGGCAGAAAGAGCATGGAGCGCATATCGGTGTGACCGAGATCTACGTCGGCAAAGGCGCAAAGTTGACATCCACCATGATCCACAACTGGAACCGGGGGATCGCCGTCTTCCCGAGGAGCGCCACAATAGTCGAGGAGGGAGGGTTGTTCCTCTCGAACTACGTCTGCATGCAGCCGGTCAGGAAGGTCAGCATGTACCCCACGGCCAGCCTGGTCGGAGAGAACGCTGTGGCCCGGTTCTCGAGCATCGTGGTTGCGACACCGGGCTCAACCCTGGATCTCGGCTCCCGCGCGATCCTCGGCGCCGAAGATACAAGCGCCGAACTCGTCACCCGGGCGATCACCACCGGCGGCACCATCATCTCCCGCGGGCATATCCTTGGCGCGAAGGACAACACCCGCGGCCACATAGAGTGCAGGGGCCTGATCCTGAAGGACGGCATCATCCATGCCATCCCCGAGATCGAGGGGACGATCACGGGCACCGAACTCTCGCACGAGGCCGCGGTGGGAAAGATTGCCCGCCACGAGATCGAGTACCTGATGGCACGCGGCCTCTCAGAGGAGGAGGCCACCGCAACCATCATACGGGGATTCCTGGATGTCAAGATCAGCGGTCTCCCTGCCGTCCTGCAGGCCCAGATCGACGCCGCAATCGACAAAGCCGAATCGGGCTTCTAACCGATGAGGTGTGAGATGACGGAGATAGACCCCTTTGCGGGAGCACGAGAGGCGATGGTGGAGTTCCAGATCCGGGCGCGCGGGGTCAGCGACCCGAGGGTGCTCGACGCAATGAGGAAGATCCCCCGTCACCTCTTTGTGCCGGAAGAGTTGAGGCACGCGGCCTACGACGACCGCCCCCTCCCCATCGGCGAGGGGCAGACGATCTCTCAGCCCTACATAGTCGCCGTCATGACGGAGCAACTTGAACTCTCGCCAGGAGACCGCGTCCTTGAGATCGGGACAGGCAGCGGTTACCAGGCGGCAATACTTGCAGAACTTGCCGGCAGCGTCATCTCCATAGAACGCCTCCCCCGCGTCGCCGAGAAGGCACGCCAGAACCTGGCCCGCGCCGGGGTCACCGGCGTCGAGGTGGTAGTCGGCGACGGCACGAAAGGCTACCCTCCTGCGGCGCCGTATGACGCCATCATGGTCACGGCGGCAGCGCCGGATATTCCCAAACCACTTATCGATCAGATGGCTGAAGGCGGCCGACTGGTTGCCCCGGTCGGGTCGCGCGACTACCAGGAACTGATCAAACTTGTCAAACGCGGGGGCGGGATCGAGACGATCCCCCTTGGCGGGGTCTGTTTTGTGCCGTTGATCGGGCAGTTTGGATGGCAGGGAGGTTACTCCTCGTGACCGTCCATGACATCACCCGGGTTCTATCGCGGGATGCCGTCGTCTACCCGGGAGACGTCCGGCCGCGGTTCCGCGAGATCGATAACGGGCAGTACCGTGTGACCGAGATGACCCTCGGCAGCCACACCGGGACGCACATCGACGCCCCCTCGCATTACATCGAGGGAGGCCAGACGGTGGATGAGATCCCGCCGGGGGTGCTGGTTGGGCCGGCGAGGGTTCTGGACTGCAGCGATGCCGGAGAGGCCATCGGCCCCGGCAGCCTGCTCGGCCGCCTGGATGGGGTAAGGACTCTCCTCTTAAAGACCTGGTTCTCGGGGCTGCGGGAGTTCGATCCCGGCTACCCATCTCTCTCCATGGAGGCGGCAGACCTGATCATCGCTGCCGGGATCACCTGTATCGGGACGGACGCCCCCTCGATAGAGGGGTTCAGCGGTGACGGTTCCGTCCACCGCCGATTGCTCGGAAACGGTGCTGTCATCCTCGAACTGCTCGACCTCTCTGGTGTGGCAGAAGGGGATTATTTTATGGCAGCACTGCCACTGCGGCTCAGGGGTGCGGATGGATCTCCCCTGAGAGCGCTGCTCTGGGATGCGGAGGATGAAGTATGAGTTTCTGGCATGATGCAGTCGAGAGACTGGAGAAGATCCTCGCTGGCAGCGGCTGCGAGGATGGTATTGTAACGCTTGGCGTAAACTACGACGCAGACCGCTGTCAATACCCAAAAGGGGTCTGTATGGAGGCTCAGTTTGGCGGCCGGCGCGGGCAGTTCGTCACGAACGAACCGACCCGGGCCAGGACCCGGATCTCCTTTATGTTCGGTGCGCCGTTTGCGACCACGAAACAGCGGGCGGCGGCAGGCGCGATCATCAACGCCGTCTCGGCATTCCTCTGCCTGACACGGAGATTGCAGCCCTGCACGAAGGAGTGTCACGGCCCATGCCTTGAAGCCCTCTCCCGCGAGGTCGCCGGGAAACGGGTCTACCTTCTCGGGCCGATGCCTCTGCTCGCGCGGGCGCTTGAAGCGCAGGTTGCAGACTCTCCCGAAGAGGCCGATCTCATCCTGGTCGCAGGGGATGGCATGGCAACCGATGCCGGGGTTGCCTGCATCGACGGCTACAGGGGGAGGAAGCGGATGATCTTCATTGGCCCATCCTCTGCCGGGATCAGCGGGCTTCTCAACCTCGAACATTGGTGCCCCTACGGGAGATGAATACATTTTTCAGGCACAAAGGGGCTATAGAGAGTATGCTTTTTGGCTCTTCCGGCATTCGGCAGGAGTTCGGCCCCGATCTCGTTGATCTTGCGTTCCGTATCGGATCTGCCGCCGCTGCAGGGGCATCTGAGATCGCCCTCGGTCGTGACACCCGCACCACCAGCGAGTTGCTTGAGCACAGTGTAGTATCCGGGATGCTTGCGACCGGTGCAACGGTCTACTCCTGCGGGATTGCGCCCACACCGACGGTCGCGTACGCGACAGGGAGCGCCGATGCGGGATGCATGATCACCGCGTCACACAACCCCGAGCCCTACAACGGCGTCAAACTCCTCAACCCGGATGGCTCCTCGTTTACCGTCCGGCAGCAGGCCGCGCTTGAAGAGGCGCTCAACGGTGCACACTGGAAGGGGTGGGATGAGATGGGTCGCCTCCTCCCGATCGACGCCGTTGACGCACACAGGGAGGCGATCCTGGATAAGGTCAGCCTCTCTCATCCCATCAGGGCCGTGCTCGACTGCGGCAACGGTGCCGGGAGCGTCATAACCCCCGATCTTCTTGCAGAAGCAGGGGTTACGCTCACCGGCCTGAACTGCAACGTTGCAGGGAAGTTTGCACGACCGTCTGAGCCGCTTGAGTCAAATCTCCCCTACATCGGTGAGATCGTCCGGCGGCGCGGTGCCGCCTGCGCCGTCGTCCATGACGGCGATGCCGACAGGATGATGGCGTTTGACGAGCGGGGCCGCTACATAGACGGCGACCACCTTCTCATGCTGTTTGTGAAGTATCTCGACTGTAAACGGGTGGTCACAACCGTCGACGCCTCGATGGCCATCGAGGAGATTGCAGATGTGCGCCGCACACCTGTCGGCGACAGTTTCGTCTCCGAAGAACTCATATCCTGGGGCGATTTCGGCGGCGAGCCCTCCGGGAGCTGGATCTTTCCCGGGCACTCACTCTGCCCGGACGGTGTCTATGCCGCCGCCCTGCTCTGCGAGATCGCATCTGAATGCTCGATCGCCGAAGAACTCGATCGGATGCCCCGCTACACCCTGCTCCGCAGGTCATGCCCGGTTCCAGACCCCCGTCAGGTCATGGCGGCGATGGGCGCGGAGGAACCAGCGCACGGCATCCGGTTTGAGGACGAGGACGGCTGGTACCTGGTCCGGGCAAGCGGCACCGAACCCAAGATCAGGATCACTGCCGAGGGGAGAACACCGGAAAAGGCAAAAGAGATGCTTGAAGCAGCGTCGGCCGCCCTCAAGCGGGCGAGACGCAGTCTGGAGTAGATGCTACATGCAGTGTGTTGTACTTGCAGCTGGCGAGGGGAAACGGATGCGCCCCCTTACCGCCCGGCGCCCGAAGGTGATGCTTCCGATCGCCAACCGCCCGATGATCGAGCACCTGATCACCGCCGCCCGTGACGCCGGGATCACCGGGTTCATCCTGGTTGTCGGCTACTGTGAGCGTGAGATCCGCAACCACTTCGGTGACGGGAGCGGTCTTGGCGTGAAGATCACCTACGTGACCCAGCGCAGACAGATGGGCACCGCTGATGCCCTCCGGGCGGCATCGGGGATGGTGAACGATCGCTTCCTCCTCTTAAACGGCGATATGATTCTGAGATCGGATGATATAAGGAGCCTCTGCCGGATGGAAGCCCCGTGCATGGGGATCCACGAGACCGACCACCCGCAGGACTACGGCGTGGTGACGGTTGAGGATGGCCTAATCACCGGTCTTGAAGAGAAGTCGGAAGAACCGATGAGCAACCTGATCAACGCTGGCGCCTACATCTTCGATCCCGATATATTCGACCTTCTTTCAGGAGTCGGGGTCTCTGAGCGCGGGGAGTTCGAGCTGACCGACGCCCTCGCATCCTACATAGAGGAGGGAAGGCTCCGGGGATACCTCCTTGACTACTGGCTCGATCTCGGACACCCATGGGACCTCCTCGACGCAAACGCGGAGATCCTCTCCTCGATGCACCACGAAAAGCATGGTGTGATCGAGCCCGGGTGCAACGTCCCGGAGACCGTCAGCATAGGGAGGGGGACGGTCATCCGGGCGGGGACCTGCATCGAGGGCTCGTGCATCATCGGTGAGAACTGCGTTATCGGCCCCCACGCCTACATCCGGGGTTCAACCGCCATCGGTGATGGTTGCCACATAGGTCACGCGACCGAGATCAAGAACTCCATCATAATGTCGGCGACAAAGGTTCCCCATTTCAACTACATAGGCGACAGCATCATAGGAAGCGGGTGCAACTTCGGGGCGGGCACCAAGGTTGCAAACCTCCGGCATGACAACGGAGCGGTGAAGGTCTGCGGGAAGAGCACCGGCCGGAGGAAGTTTGGCGCCATCATAGGCGACGATGTGCTCTTCGGCATAAACTGTTCGGTCAACGTCGGGACATCCATCGGGAGCGGCACGCGGGTCTCCCCCCACTCCTTTGTGGATGGGTGCATCCAGGAGAACTCGGTCATCAGGTGATAGTTGATGCAGGCAGTAATTTTAGCAGCGGGAGAGGGGAGTCGTCTACGTCCTCTCACCCGGAGCAAGCCAAAGGCTCTAATCCCGGTTGCAAACCGGCCGATCATCGATTACGTCATCGATGCACTGCTGGAGAACGGGATCCGCGAGATCGTTGTGGTTGTGGGATACCGCAAGGAGGAGGTCATCCAGCACCTCAACAGCCTCGAAGCGCCGCTCCGGGTTGTCGTACAGGAACGCCAGCTCGGGACGGGAGACGCTCTCAGGGCGGCCGAGCCGGAGATCAGGGGCGATCTCCTGGTTCTCCCTGGCGACAACTACATCAATGCCGCGTCGATCGCCCGGATCAAGGGCGTGCGCAACGCCATGCTGGTGGCAGAGCACCCCAACCCCTCCAACTTCGGTGTTGTGGTGATCCGCAGCGGCATCGTCCGCGAGATAGTTGAGAAGCCCGAAGACGCCCCGACGTTCACGGTATCGACCGGGGTCTACTCTTTTACGCCGGAGATCTTCTCCTATCTCCAGACGAACGAGATCCCCGACGCTGTATCTGCCATGATAGCGGATGGCCGGCAGATTCGCGCAATCCCGGCAGACGAGTGGCAGGACGCCGTATACCCGTGGGACCTCCTGAAACTGAACACCCGGATGCTCCGGGGGATCCAGCCCGGGCTCGCCGGGACGGTTGATGCATCCGTCGTCCGCCGGGGGGTCGTGCAGATCGGCAAAGGAACCACCGTGGGTCCAAACACCGTGATCTACGGTCCCGTAAATATAGGGAGCAACTGCAACATAGGCCCGAACACCGTTATAATGCCGGACACGAGCATAGGCGATCGGGTGGTGATCGAGCCCTTCACCTACGTCGCTGACTCGCTCATCATGAGTGATGTCACGGTCGGGTCGCACTCACGGATAGTCTCGGCGGTCTTAGGACAGGGCTGCATCCTCGCCGACCATATCACAACCACTCCCTCTACAAGCCTGATCGAGATGGGGGGCCGCGTCCAGAAAGAGGAGTTTGGCGCGGTTCTCGGGGAGGGTGTACGGGCTGCACCATTCACAACGTTTAAGAACTGCATCGTCGGTAACAATGTCAGTATAGTTAAGGGGCGGACGCTGGCGGGCAGGATCGAGGACGGCACAAGGGTGATGTAGATGTGCGGGATCGTCGGCTACACCGGGAGGCGGGCGGCAACCCCTATACTGGTGCGGGGGTTGAAGAGGCTTGAGTACCGCGGATACGACTCCTTCGGGATTGCAACGGTCGGTAGCGCGATCGAGGTCTACAAGAAGGCCGGCCGCATCCCGGACAGCGGGGTGGTGCCGGTCGATCTCGCGGGGTGCACCGGTATAGGGCATACCCGGTGGGCGACGCATGGTGAACCAAACGAGATCAACGCTCACCCTCACGTGGACTGTGGCGGGAGGATCGCCGTTGTGCACAACGGCGTGATTGAGAACTACGCTGAACTGAAGCGGAGCCTCCAGGAGAGGGGGCATACCTTCAGGTCTGAGACCGATACCGAGGTGATCGCCCACCTCATCGAGGAGCGGTATGACGGTGATCTCCTGGCAGCGGTCAACGCGGTTCTTCCACTGCTCCGGGGCTCCTACGCAATACTTGTGATCGCCGACGATCGCCAGAGGATCGTCGCCGCTCGCGATGCAAGCCCGCTTGTCCTCGGCATCGGTGATGACGAGGTCTTTGCCGCTTCGGACATGACGCCGCTTCTTGAGTACACGGAACGCGTGATCTTCCTTGAGGACGGTGATGTTGCCGATCTCACCCCCTGCCGCTGCACAATCTATAGCGGCGGCCGGAAGGTTGAGCGCCCGGTTGAACTGATCAACTGGTGCCTTGAGGATACACGGAAGGGCGGTTTTCCCCACTACATGCTGAAAGAGATCTACGAGCAGCCCCAATCGTTCTACGAGACCCTCAGGGCGGGTGTCGACGAGCGTGTGCGAAACCTGGTGATGGAGGCCGATGAGATCACGCTGGTTGCATGCGGGACGTCCTATCATACCGCCCTGGTCTTCAGGTACCTGGCCGAATCGCTCTGCGGCATACCGGTGCGCGTCGAGATGGGTTCGGAGTTCAAGTACTTCACCCCGCCCCTCCACGGGCTCGTGATCGCGGTCTCGCAGTCCGGGGAGACGGCGGACACGATCGCCGCCCTGAAGATGGCGAAAGCCCGCAACTGCCCGACGCTTGCCATAACCAACATGCAGGGAAGCACAGTCACCCGGATCGCGGACGAGACCTTGCTCATGCGGGCCGGCCCCGAGATCGGTGTCGCTGCAACCAAGTCCTACACGGCGCAGCTCGCAGCGTTGATGCAGATCCTCAACATCCGCTGCGGCGGCGAGTTTGATGACGCCCTCTCGCATGCGCACCTCGCGATCGGGGATGTCCTGATCCAGGATATCCAGGATGCGGTCGATCTATGTTCGAGGGCTGAACACGTCTTCTTCGTGGGTAGAGGGCCGTTTTACGCGGTGGCGCTGGAGGGCGCCCTCAAGATGAAGGAGATCTCCTACGTTCATGCCGAGGGTTACGCTGCCGGAGAGTTGAAGCACGGGCCGTTTGCCCTGCTCACACCGGAGACGCCGGTGGTTGCGATCTGCACCCCCGGCCCGACATACGGGGTGATGGTCTCGAACATAAAGGAGATGAAGGCGAGGAGAGCGCCGATCATCGCCATCGGGGTTGCCGGTGATACGGAGCTCCCCCAGATCGTGGACATCTTCATCCCCATACCGGACACACATCTTCTGGTTCAGGTGCTGACTGCGTCGGTCGTCCTGCAGTTGCTTGCCTACCACACCGCCTGCGCCCTGGAGCGGGACGTCGACAAACCGCGGAACCTGGCAAAGAGCGTGACCGTTGAATGATAGAGTATGGACGCAACGCCCTCGGCGATGGGGCGACGATATTTGAACCGGTGACCATCGGGTTTCCATCCCGTGACCGGATGGGCCTGGAGGACTATCCCGGTGCAGTCATAGGGAAGAACGCGATCCTCCGGTCGGGGACCATCATCTACTGCGATGTGAGGATAGGTGATGCTTTCCAGACCGGCCATAACGTGCTGATCCGTGAAAAGACCACTATCGGAGACCGCGTGGCGGTCGGGACGGCGGCGGTGGTAGAGGGCGACTGCACCATCGGCGACGACGTCCGCATCCAGAGCCTGGTCTACGTCCCGACCGGCGCCCGGATCGGTGACCGGGTTTTTATAGGCCCAAACGCTGTCCTGACAAACGACCGCTACCCGCCGGGGCCGCGTGAGTCTCTCCGCGGCCCGGTTTTGGGGGACGATGCCGTCATCGGTGCAAATGCGACGATCCTGCCCGGCGTCAGGGTTGGTGAGGGTGCGTTTGTCGCTGCTGGAGCGGTTGTGACAAGGGATGTGCCGCCGGAGATGCTTGCGGTGGGGGCACCGGCACGGTTCCGTGCGCTCCCTGCTGAAGCGAGGCGGTGCCGGTGATGATCCCCGTTGCCCGGCCGGTGGTCGGGGAGGAGGAGATCGCTGCCGTCGCAGAAGTGATGCGGTCGGGGATGCTTGCCCGCGGTTCGGTCGTCGCGGAGTTTGAGTCCCGTTTTGCGGACTACTGCGGTGCCGCCCACGCGGTCGGCGTCAACTCGGGCACCGCTGCGCTGCATGCTGCACTCCTCGCCGCCGGCATCCGTCCGGGAGACTCGGTGATAGTCCCGGCGTTCACGTTCTTTGCGACGGCATCGAGCGTCTCTATGTGCGGGGCAACACCGCTCTTTGCGGATGTCGACCCGCGGACGTTCAACATCGACCCTGCTTCGGTCGAGGCTCTCGTCAGCCCGGATACCCGGGCGGTGATCGGCGTCCACCTCTTCGGGCAGCCTTTTGATCTCGATGCCGTCCGTGCGCTCTGTGACGACCACGGTCTTATGCTGATCGAGGACGCCGCCCAGGCGCACGGCGCTGAGTATCACGGGAGACGGACAGGCAGCCTGGCCGATATAGGGTGCTTCTCGTTTTACCCGACGAAGAACATGACCACCGGGGAGGGCGGTATGGTCACGACCGATGACGAACGCATCGCCGAACGGGTCAGACTCTTCATCGATCACGGCCAGAGCCGGAAGTATCTCCACACCGCCATCGGCTACAACTACAGGATGACAAACATCGCCGCCGCGATCGGGATGGTGCAGGTCGAGCGGCTTGAGGCGTTCAACGAACGCCGGATCGAGAACGCCCGCTACCTTGACCGCCACCTGGCGGGGACGGGGCTCGTGACGCCACACGTTGCGCCGGGAGTCAGACACGTCTACCACCAGTACGTTGTTAAACTCCCGGCCGGCTACCCGGTTGCGCGGGAGGCGTTCATGAGCGCCCTTGCGGAACGCGGGGTCGGGACGGCCGTCCATTACCCCATCCCGCTCCACCGGCAGCCGGTCTACGAGAGTGCGGGCAAGACCGCGTCCTGCCCGGTATCGGACGACCTTGCGGCATCGGTCGTGAGCCTGCCGGTTCACCCATCGGTGACGGATGAAGAACGGGCATACATATGTGATGCGGTTGGGGGACTCCAGGCCCTGAAACAAGGCCAATGATACAAATGAGGATCCTCCTTGTCTCCACCCAGGA
>DAFR01000062.1:17165-32484 GCA_002497965.1 Methanomicrobiaceae archaeon UBA436
TCCTTCACTACACATTAAACGCACCCTGCCACTACAGGGTCATCAGCGAGATCATCCGCGACCACGAGATCGACATCGTCGTCGGGGCGCACGTCCTGGCCGGGACGGCCATGGTCAGAGCGGCTGAGAGGTACGGCGTCCCGGTGGTCTTCGACCTCAAGGACTGGTTCCCGGACTCGGCCGCTGCCTACTACAAAAATCCCGCTATAAAATGGGTGCTCCGTGAGGGTGTCCTTGCCATAACCCGCTACAACCTCGACCATAGCGACGTCATCACGACGGTCTCCCCGGGTCTCGTCGAGAAACTCAAGGCATACGGCTACGAGGCGGAGTTGATCACAAACGGTGTCAACACGGATATCTTCCACCCCATGGATGGGAGTGCGATGCGATCCGCACTCGGAATCGCGCCCGATGCCTTCGTGCTCGGGTTTGCCGGGGCAATCGAACGCTGGTATGCTCTCGATGAGGTGATCCGGCTCTTTCCGGAGGTTCTCAAGCGGCACCCGAACGCCGAGCTCCTGATAGTCGGCGGTTCGCTCTTCACCGGTTACATGGACGAACTGCAGGCGCTTGCTGCCAGGCTCGGGGTTTCGGGGAAGGTGCATTTCACAGGCACCGTCGATTACAATGACCTCCCCGGCTACATCGCGCCGATGGACATCTGCCTCATCCCGCTCTCGCCCCCTCAATGGGTGGATATCGCGCTACCCAACAAGTACTTCGAGTACTCGGCGTGCGGGAAGCCGATCCTCTCGACCCCCATACCCGACATGCTCAGGATGGGCGGCGACCATATCACCGTCTACCGGGACGGGCAGGAGTTCCTTGAGGGGGTGGATGAGGCCGCCGTGAACCCGCGGTGCTGCACAATCCCGATCGAGGAGCACGCCTGGAAGAAGAAAGCAGAGGCTTTCGAGAGGATCTTTACCCGGCTGACGGGAAAGACCTGAAACTGCACCCTCCCCCATCCACCATCGATACACCAAGATTATATTGGTTCGAATGGAAACTGATTCCTAAAGGGAGTGCCCGATGGCTCAGATGGATATCAAGAAATACCAACCATATCTCATCATTGGTCTCATCGTCATCCTCGCGCTGCTCACGCTCTGGACGCGGGGAATCCCCGCAGATGGACTGGTGACCGACGAGGGTGTAAACCTGCTGGGAAACGATCCCTGGTACAATCTCCGCCAGGTTGAACAGACCCTGGCAAACTTCCCTGCATACGCCTGGTTTGACGCGATGACGCTCTACCCGACCGGGGACGTGATCTACTGGGGGCCTCTCTTCATCGAGATCATATCCGCGCTCTGTCTCCTTGCCGGGGCAGCGACGCGGCCTGAGATCATGCTGGTGGCGTCCTGGGTCCCGCCGCTGATGGCCGTGGTCATGGTGCCGGTCGTCTACCTGTTGGCGCGAAAGATTGCTGACTGGAAGACAGGGCTCATCGCCGCCGGTCTTATTGCGGTCATCGGCAGCAACTACGCCTACCGCTCCCTCTTTGGCTTTGTCGATCACCACATCGCAGAGACGCTCTTCTCGACGATCTTTGTTCTCGCCTACGTGACGGCGCTGCTTGCGGCTCGGGGTGCTGCCATCTCCCGGGAGAACATTCAGGGCCTCAAGATCCCTTCTATAACAGCGATCATCGCCGGGGTAGCCTACCTCCTTGGCTACTTTACCATGCCGACGATGATCCTCTTTGCGCTCATCGTCGCAGCATTCACACTTGTCCAGTTCATCCTGGACTACTTCCATGATAGGTCGAGCAACTATCTGGTCTTTGTAAACGCCGTCGTCTTCATAGTAGTTATCATTGGAACCGTGGCGTTCGGGTTCCCGCATCCGGGGCTTGACCTCTCTCGCTACACCCTCGGACACGTCATAGCCAGCGCTGCCCTGATCGCGGGAACAGCAGCACTCTATGGGCTCTCGGTCTTCCTGAAAAAGCGGCCTAAATATTACTTCCCGGCCGCACTCGCGGCCGTCGCGGCACTCGCCGTCGCGGTACTCTACTTCGCCCTGCCCGACATCTACAACCTCCTCATCTCAAGCCTCATCTCCTTCTTCGGCGAGCAGCCCGTAACCACAACCGTCCAGGAGGCGCGGGCATGGTCGTTTGACGCCGCCTGGGCGACCTTCCACTGGGGGCTGCTGCTTGCTGCCGGCGGAGCAGCCACCCTGATCTTGCAGAACCGCAAGGAGGTGAACCCCGCTCACACATTCGTCCTGGTCTGGACAGCGATCATCCTGGGGTCGACCGCCGCGCATGTCCGCTACGAGTACTACCTTGCCGTAAACATCGCCCTCCTCTCGGCGGTATTTGCAGGCGCGGTCCTGGGCGCAACCTGGAAAGAGGTTGCCCCCCTCCTCCGGAAAGGAAGTGCAGACAGCGCGCGCCCCGCGGCGGGAAGAGCAGAAAAACGAGAAGAGCCTCCAAAGAAGAAGGGCAAGAAAGGGGCAAGGGCCGCTGATGCTCCTAAAGCGAAATCCAGGAAGCGTGATCAGCCTGATTACCTCAAAGTCGGCGGGTTTGTTCTGGTTGCCGCTCTCACCCTCCTCTTTGCCGGGACGTCATTCCAGGGGAACCTGGATCTCGCAAACAGCGCGAAATACAGTGGTATGGACTCGCAGTGGATGGAGGCCCTGGAGTGGATGGGAGAGAACACACCAGATCCCGGCGTCGATTACTACGCGATCTACGATCCTGAGACCTTCACCTACCCCGAAGAGTCATACGGCGTCATGTCCTGGTGGGACTACGGCCACTGGATCACGTTTATCTCGAAGCGGATCCCGAACAACAACCCCTTCCAGCACGGCGTTGCAGGGCCGAACGGCTCGGCGGTCTATCTCGTCTCGACATCCGAGGAAGCCGCAAACCGCATCCTGGACAACATCGGTACACGATACGTGGTGACCGACTACCAGGTCGTCATGGGCAAGTTCCACGCCCCGGCAACCTGGGCTGATCCGAACGACACTGGAGGACTGCGGTTCCAGCCGGTATTCTTCGTTCCCATGGGTTCGGGATCGGCGGGTTACCAGGCGATGCAGTTCTACAACCAGGACTACTACATGACGATGGTCTCCCGTCTCCACAACTTCGATGGCTCCATGACCGAACCGACAACGGGATCGGTGCTATACGTCGAGTATGTCGAGCCGGAGATGGCAAACGCCTCATACCCGGTCATCACCAGCGCACAGGAGATGAACACCACCGCGGCGGCCGCAGCAGCAGCAGCCTATAACCTGAATGCACCGGCGGGCTCTCACGCCACCGTCCTGAACCTGCACTACGATTACCAGGCTGACTCGATCCTGCAGCCGCTTGAGCGGGTGCCGGCGCTCAAACATTACCGGCTTGTCCACGAGACCCCCCAGAACATCTACGGCAACGTGGGTGAGGGCGGCCCTGACCTCAAGGCGGTCAAGATATTTGAGTATGTTCCCGGAGCCACGATAAGGGGTGAGGGGGTCATCGAGGTCCCGATAGCCACAAACACCGGCCGGGAGTTTGTATACCGGCAGGAGAGCGAGAACGGTCTGTTTGTCGTTCCATACGCCACCTCCGGATGGTCGGGCGAGGTTAGAGCGACCGGGCCCTACCGGATCGCCGGCACCGGCCAGACCTTCGATGTGACTGAAGAGGATATCCAGCAGGGGCGCACCATCAACTGACAGGAATGCGCTACTCGATAATATACGGTGACATATTCACCCGGCACGATATGGAGGCCCATCCCGAGTCGGCCGCCCGGTTGCGGACGGCCCTCGAGTGCATACCCCCGAGCGCACGCTGGCGCCCCCCCATCCCCGCCTGCGAGGCCGATCTCGAGCGCGTCCACGACCCGCATTACATCCGCTGGGTGCGGGAGATGGCGACGGGCGCCTGTTATTTAGACGAAAACACCTATGTCACCTGCCACTCTTTTGAGGCAGCGGCCCACGCTGCCGGGTCCACCATTGCAGCGGCGGAGCGGACGCTTGATGGTGAGCACTGTTTTGCACTTGTCCGCCCGCCGGGGCATCATGCCGAGCCCGACCGCGCAATGGGGTTCTGCATATTCAACAACGCCGCGGTTGCGGCGGCAAAAGCGCTCCTGTCCCTCGACCGGGTGGCGATCCTGGACTGGGACCTTCACCACGGCAACGGCACCCAGAGGATCTTTTACGGGAGCGACAGGGTGCTCTTCTGCTCGGTGCACCAGGAGAACAGTTTCCCCTGGACGGGCTGGGTGGACGAGATCGGCACCGGCGCCGGCCGGGGCTACAACCTGAATGCACCGCTTGCGGCAGGCTCGACCCTCGCCGATTACGCCCTGGTATTTGAGGAGGTGTTCATCCCTGCTATCGTTCGGTTCCGCCCGGATCTTCTGATAGTCTCGGCCGGGCAGGACGCTCTCGCCGATGATGGGCGCGGCGGGATGAAACTTGAACCCGACGACTACGGTGTGCTTGCCGGGATGCTGATAGACGGGACAGACCTCCCCCTGGCGCTGACGCTGGAAGGAGGCTACGGCCCCTCGGCCGGGAAGGCCGTAGGCGCTATATTCCAGGCCCTCGCGGGGAGACGGTTTGAGCCGGCAGAAAAGCCGGTGCACCGGAGCACGGAGCGGGTTGTGCGGATCTTAAAGAGAGTCCAGTTCTGTTGAGCGCCGCCGCGGTCGAGAGTTAGATCACTTGAGGGTTAATCCCCGCATCCCGGGCGGACCGCCGCCGGCGGGGGTCCATGCAGGAGACCTCGAAACCGGGGATGATCGCCCGCACCACGGGGATCGGCGTCCTGGTGAGGTCGCAGACGCAGACCCTGTCGGTGTGGGGCGCGACCTCATCGAGTACACGCCGGATGTCCAGGTCGAACCGTCCTGTGCTCATATCAGGGATATCAGCGAGGTCGACGGCATCAGCGTTGCCAAACCAGATCCGGTTGATCCGTTTCAGCCGTTCATAACCCGCCTTCCTGATTACCGCCTCCCGCCGGATGTCGCCAGGTTCGCCGTGGAGAATACTCCCCCTTCTCTTTGCAACCTCCGTGAGCGCCTGGAACGCTGCAGCCTCGGGTGAGAGGTGGGAGGCAGACCCCGTGAGGATCATCGCAGGATCCCGTGTAACGGTGTCGTCTGCGGTGGCCGCGACTGTGGGGATCTCCGTTCTCCCATCGAGCAGCCAGAGGTGAATCTCGATCCCGTTCTGCTCGAACCGCTCCAGCAGGCCGCGGGCGGCGCAATCCCTCTCGATGGTGAGGCGGCGGCCGGGGTTTCGCCCTGCATCAGCGATGCTGAGCGCGTCCCGCTCGATAACCTCGAGGAGTGCGTGGAAAATGGCCTCTTCCATGACGTTTCCCGCCGCAAGCCCGTTTGTGTCGCTCCGAAACAGCGGTGTCGTCAACCCGAGCGAGTCGTAGGGGTGGAAGACAGCGTTGCTCGGGACGTAGAGATCCTCGTCGTTCAGGATGTCCCAGGCCTGCGTCCAGTGGACCATCTCCCCCTGTTCGAGTTCCCGCGGAAGAATGAGGTCCTCGGGGTGCAGCGCCCGTGCAGGGCCGATCTCCTCGTAGGAGGCGTAATCCATGTGGTCACCATGGTATTCGGCGCAGCAGCGCTCGATCGCCGCCATCATCGCCGACACCCGTGCCTGGACCGCCTCTTTACCTGCTCCTGTGTAAACCCGAACCGCTCCCCGCGCCGCTCCAGGCCGGACTGCAGCAAATACAGGGATCCCGGTCCGGTCGAGCGGGGTTATATCCCTGATCTCTGTAACCCCGATCCCTCTCATAAGGGGTTTCACAACGGCATCCGTCTCCTCCGGGGGGCATGACCGGTGGCCGCCATCAAAGTAGACCTTCTCTACAGGGCGAATCGTGATCGGCATTCATCATCCCTTCGTGGTAATACCTTAATAGTGTGGCAGATCTATTCTAGCATGTTATGAGCATGGATGATATTGCAGTTGGTGCAGTCGTCCGGTACCCCCGTACCGGCACGACCGGAAAGGTCGTAAAGATCGAGGAGATCGATGGCCGGGAGTATGCTGAAATAGATACCACCGGCCTTTACTACCTGCGGGATGAACTTATCAGGACAGAACTGACGGAGGAAGAGGCCAGGAAGAAGGGGGGCTCCCTCGAGGACTACGTGAGGGAACACAGGGAGATCCAGCAGCAGCTGGAGAAGGTATGGGAGGTTGGAACCGACCAGAGCTGCGAGGGCGGCGGCTAACCCTCGATCGGTATGGTGGTGAGTTTCACCGCCTCAACACCCTTCTGTGCCATAAGTTTCTCGGTAATATCTTTCAGTAGGGTTCCATCCCCCCTGACCAGGATAACCTCAAGACATTTGCTGTGCGTTACATGCGAGTGGAGTGAGGCCTGAATGTTGCCGGTATACTGGTGCTGTATGTCGATGAGCGTCTGGAGCAGTCCGCGCTGGTCATGGTCATAGACCATGGTTATGACGCCCTGGCGCTCGCCTTTTACGTCTGATATCCACTGGTAGTGAGTGATGTAATTTCGTATCGAGTCCCGTATCCCCTCAGACCGGGAGGAGTAGCCCCGGAGTGCCAGGATCTCATCAAACTTATCGAGGAGGTTCTTTGGAAGCGAGATCCCTATGCGTGATAGTTCGGTATCACCTGACATGGTGTGATCAGTTCTCATATCGAACTTCATAGGTATAAATTTTCGCTAACAATCATGGTGATATTCACACTTCGTATGCTGAAACCGGTATGGCAAACGGGGTGCGGGCCGATGCATGGTGTGAAGACGCGGCAAGGGATTACGAGAGCAATCGCTACCGATTATGTATAAGTAGTGTCATTCTATAATGAGTAAGGAGGTTCGAAAACTTTTGCGAGATGTATTCATTCCGGGTGTCAATATTGGGCTTGTAGGTCATGTCGATCACGGCAAGACCACTCTGGTCAGCGCGCTGACCGGCACCTGGACAGACCGGCACAGCGAGGAGATCAAGCGCGGCATCTCCATACGCCTCGGGTATGCGGACGCAACATTTTACCGGTGTGAGAAATGTAAGGGCAGCGACGCTTACACCACCTCCGCGGAATGCCCAAACTGCGGGGGGAAAGCCGTCCCGTTACGGACGGTATCTTTTGTCGATGCACCCGGTCACGAGACGCTTATGGCGACTATGCTCTCGGGTTCGGCGTTGATGGACGGCGCGATGCTTGTGATAGCTGCAAACGAGTCCTGCCCCCAGCCCCAGACAAAGGAGCACCTGATGGCGCTTGAGTTGATCGGGATAAACAGGATCGTCATCGTCCAGAACAAGATCGATGTTGTGACCCAGGCGGAGGCGCTGGAGCATTATAAACAGATCAAGCGGTTCATCAAGGGCACTGTCGCCGAGAACGCTCCTATCATCCCGGTATCTGCACAGAAAGGTGTCAATATCGGTGTCCTGATCCAGACGCTGGATGAGGTCATCCCGGAGCCTGAACGCAACCCTGATCTCGACCCGCTGCTCCTCATTGCACGCTCGTTCGACATCAACAGACCGGGCTGCAACTGGCGGGACGTGAAAGGCGGTGTCATCGGCGGGTCGCTCATCCGGGGGGTGCTGCGTGAGGGTGATGAGATCGAGATCCGGCCAGGCCGGCAGTTGCAGGTCGAGAACCGGACTAAGTGGGAGCCTATCACAACAAAGATCACCTCGATCAACGCCGGCAGGATCAGCGTGACCGAGGCTACTCCGGGGGGTCTTCTCGGCATCGCGACCAAACTTGATCCCGCACTGACGAAGAGCGACGCTCTCGCCGGGCAGGTTGCGGGGCTCGTCGGGAGACTGCCGCCCGTCCGGGAGCGGCTGAAGTTTGATGTAACGCTGATGGATCGGGTTGTCGGTGCGGACCGCGAGCAGATAATTGAACCTCTCAAGCATAAAGAGCCGCTGATGCTCGCGGTTGGCACCGCGGTCACCGTCGGCGTGATCACGAACACCAGAAAGAATCAGGTCGAGGTTCAGCTGAAGCGGGCGGTCTGCGCGGAGGCTGGTGCGAGGATTGCCATAAGCAGGCAGGTCGGCGGGCGATGGCGGTTGATCGGCATGGGTGTTCTGGTCGAGTGAAGGTGCTTCTCGACACAAACGCTCTCCTTATGCCGGCTCAGTTCGGTATCGATCTCTATGACGGGCTGATGGCGCTCCTGGGGGATTTCGAACCGGTAACGCTCGAAGAGGTGGTCGGTGAACTCTCTGGGCTTGCCAGGGGGCACGGCCGCGATGCGGCTGCCGCACGGGTGGGTCTTGAGATGGCCCGGCGCGCGAAGATCGTGCCGAGCGGGAGCAGCGCGGAGTCTGTGGATGGCCGGGTGATCGAGTATGCCCGGCGGGAGGGATGCATCGTGGTTACAAACGATCGCAACCTCCGTAACGATCTTCTTCGTGAGGGGATCGGTGTTGTCTCGATGCGGAAGGAAAGAACGCTGGAACTGATGAGGGGATAGGTGAAAATCATGTATTATAAAGTGACGCTGGAGGACAAGGTGCGGGTTCCGCCGAACCGCCTTGGGGAAGACCTGGAGAGGGTTATCCTCAACGTACTGCAGGAACAGCTGGAAGGCAGCATCTCAAAGGAGATCGGGATATTCATTGCGGTGACGGGTATTCTCAATGTCGGCGAGGGAGAGTTGATCCCGGGGGACGGCGCGGTCTATTACGATGTAAGGTTTGAGGCGATCGTTCTCCGCCTGGCGCTCCAGGAGGTGATCGAGGGCGAGGTTGTGGAGACGACAAGTTTCGGCGCCTTCGTCAGCCTGGGCCCGATCGACGCGATGCTGCACGTGAGCCAGATATCCGATGAGTACATCAACTACGATGAGAAGAACGGCAGGCTGATCTGCCAGGATTCAAAGCGTTCGATTGCCGCCGGCGACGGCGTCCGGGGCAGGATCGTTGCCCTCTCGTTAAACGAGCGTGAGCCAAGAGAGAGCAAGATCGGTCTCACCATGCGTCAGCCGGGCCTGGGCGCACTTGCATGGCTGGATGAGGAGTTCGAGGAGGAGAAGAAGAGGAGGTCGGCGTAAGATGGCCGTGGGTGGTAAGAAGGTGGTCAGGGTCTGCCGCGAGTGCCACCGCGTCGTTGAGGGGGAGGCCTGTGTGATCTGCGGGACCTCCAATCTGAGCGAGGACTGGGCCGGATACGTTGTGATAATCGATCCGGAGCACTCGGATATTGCAAAGAAGATGAACATCACCCTGCCTGGCCGTTATGCTCTGAAGGTCCGCTGATGCTCAGGCTTCCGGAAGCCCACCGGGAACTGTTCAAAAAACCGTTTGGCGTCCTTTATGGAAGTGTCGCCGAACTCCTTCCCCTGATCGAGGGGCGGATGGTCTGCGCCGTCGGTGATGTGGTGACCCATAACCTCTTTGCTGCGGGGGTTGTCCCCGATATCGCCATCATCGACGGCTACACGATGCGCAGCCCCTGCAACCGTTCGCCCCTGCTCAGAGGGAGAAGGGTGACGGTGAAGAACCCTCCCGGAACTATCACCGACGAGCTGGTAGCGGCTATCGATGAAGCGGTGCGGAACCGGCCTGTGGTCATCTTTGTCGAGGGTGAGGAGGATCTCGCGGTCATTCCGCTGGTTTTTGCCGCGCCGCCCGGGGTTGCCGTGCTATACGGTCAGCCGGGGGAGGGGGTTGTCCTCCGGATTGTGGATGAGGCGGCTAAGCAGGAAGCGGCAGCCATGCTGGAGCGTTTCATACGGGAGTGATGGCTTGCGGCTCCATCCCAGAGTATAAATAAACCAGCCAACAATATTTTAGGGATATCGATGGAGTTCAAAATCACGCGGGATGTGAGGAACGAGGTCTTAAAGAGGAGAGAACTTGAGTTTGTTCTCACTTTCAACGGACCGACGCCCTCGCGGAAGAGCGTTCAGGAGAAACTTGCCGCCCTGCAGAACAGGGATGAGAGTCTCATCGTGCTCGACCTGGAGAGAACCCGGTTCGGGAAGATGGAACTTATCGGCCGTGCCCGGATCTATGACGACGAGGAGACGAAGGTCTCAACCGAGCGGGAGTACCTGCTCAAGCGCGGCAAACCGAAGGCTGAGAGCGGGGCTTGAAGAGCATGGCGGCTAAGAGATACGAGTGCTACGAGGTCAAGGGCAATGCGGCGGTTCTGCTCAAGCGGCACTGTCCCCGATGCGGTCCAGGCGTCCTGATGGCCGAGCATGAGGATCGTGTGGCCTGCGGCAGGTGCGGTTACACCGAATTCCGTAAGTAGGCCTTCACCCCTATATACCCATACACGGCCGCGGGCGCGGTGTTTTACGGGCCGCGGTCGGTTCTTTTCCTCGTAACGGAGCAGGACATGTTCTATGCCTGATAAACGACCTCTCGCGGGGCTGGTGCTGGGGCTTGAGGGAACGGCGTGGAACCTCAGCGCCGCTCTCTTCGGGGAGGAACCTGTCGCCCTCCATTCGTCACCATACGTCCCCTCAAAGGGCGGAATTCATCCGCGGGAGGCTGCGCAGCACCACGCTTCGGTGATGAAGGATCTCATATCCCGGGTGCTGACCGACCCTGAACGGATCCGGGCGGTTGCCTTCTCACAGGGGCCGGGTCTCGGCCCGTCTCTACGGACGGTGGCGACAGCGGCGCGTGCCCTCTCGATAGCCCTGGGCGTGCCGCTCATCGGTGTCAACCACTGTGTGGCACACATCGAGATCGGGAGATGGGCGACCGGGTTTTCCGACCCCATCGTTCTCTACGCGAGCGGTGCAAACACCCAGGTGCTCGGTTACCTCAACGGCCGTTACCGGATATTCGGGGAGACGCTGGATATTGGTCTAGGAAACGCGCTCGATAAGTTTGCACGCTACCACGATCTGCCGCACCCCGGTGGCCCTGCCATCGAGAGGCTGGCGCGCAGCGGCGGCTACATCGAACTCCCCTACACCGTGAAGGGAATGGATCTTGCCTTCTCCGGGCTGGTCAGCGCCGCCCAGGAGAGCACCGCCCCCCTGGAGGATGTATGTTACAGCCTCCAGGAGACCGCGTTTGCGATGTGTGTCGAGGTTACGGAGCGGGCGCTTGCACATGCCGGGAAGGATGAGGTGATCCTTGTCGGCGGGGTGGGTGCAAACAGCCGGCTGCAGGAGATGCTACGGGTTATGTGCGAGGAACGGGGGGCGAAGTTTGCCGTCCCCGAGCGGACTTACCTCGGCGACAACGGCGCGATGATCGCTTACACGGGCAGGATCATGCTGGACCACGGTGTCACCCTTCCTCTCGAAGAGTCGCAGATCCGGCCGGGTTATAGGGCCGATGAAGTGGAGATCGTCTGGCGGACGGAACCTGGCGAGATCTTTGCCGGCGGGCCGCACGAAGGCGGGGTTGCCCGGGGTGCAGAAGGTGTCGTGGAGATTGGTGAGGATACTGTTGCCAAGCGCCGGTTGAGCAAACGATACCGGCACCCGGAACTGGATCGCCGTTTGATCTCTGAACGGACGCGGGCAGAGGCGCGCCTGATATCGATGGCGCGGCGGGCGGGTGTCCCCACGCCCGTGATCCGCGATATAACGACTGACACGATCGTGATGGAGCGGATTCGTGGCGATCTGTTGAAGTATGTCGCCGCACCGGAGACGGTCCGGGTCGCTGGCGAGACGGTTGGGAGGCTGCACGCCGCAGGGATAGTCCACGGCGACCTGACGACCAGCAACATGATCGTCCGTGACGGCAAGTGCGTACTGATCGATTTCGGGCTTGCCTCTACATCATCGGAGGTCGAGAGCCGCGGGGTTGATATCCACGTCTTCTTCCAGACGCTTGAGAGCACCGCCCAAAACTTCGAGGACCTGATCGAGGCGTTCATCGAGGGTTACTCCGGCGTCTTCCCCGACGCGGATGAGGTTATTGAGCGAGAGCACGAGATTGAGATGCGGGGGCGTTACCTCTGAAGATCACGGTGGTGACGAGCAACGCCAACAAGGCTCGGGAGGTTGCGGCATACTTTGAGGGGGTGCTCGAGGTCGAGCATGCCGCGCTGGAGTGCCCGGAGTTCCGGCATAACGATCTCGGGGAGATCGCCCGCGGGAAGGCGGAGTTTGCCTACGAGAGACTCTCAAGGCCTCTGATAGTTGACGACACCGGTCTATTCATCGATGCGCTCGGCGGGTTCCCGGGGCCCTATGCCGCCTACGTCCAGGATACGATCGGCAACGCGGGGATCCTGAAACTCATGGAGGGCGTCGAGGAGAGGAGCGCCAGATTCGAGACGGCGATCGCGTTTGCACGGGAGGATGGCATCCGTATCTTCCGGGGCGCCCTTCCCGGGGCGATCGTTGCCCCGCGTGGGGTGGAGGGGTTTGGCTATGACCCCATATTTGAGTATGCGGGGCAGACGCTTGCCGAGATGCCGCTTGCCGAGAAGAACCGGGTCTCGCACCGGGCGCGCGCCCTCCAGGCGTTCCGGGCCTGGATCGAGCAGGAGACAGGGGTGCGACAGAACCGTTAAGAGGGAATAGAGGTAAATGACATAAAGCTGGTGTTTTGATATGGCGAGATTTCCCGAAGCTGAAGCACGTCTTCTCAATGTAAAGATCTGCATGAAATGCAATGCCCGAAACGCAGTCCGCGCGACACACTGCCGCAAGTGCGGTTCAGACGAGCTCAGGCCAAAGTCCCGGGAGCGTAAAGCGTAAAGACCGGTGCGCGACTTTCGCGCGCCTCCGGTATACTTTTTTAGGTGGGGGTATCCCTTCTTCAGGCGGAGTAATAGGTGACCTTTCGGCCTTCTTCGCTGTACTCGCCCCTGAAGGTCTCGATGTTGCGTTTGTAGCCGATCCGCTCTTTGAATCCAAGTTCGCGGAGCCGTTCGCGGACCCGCATCACGTCCGCCTCGTCCGCCCAGTCCTTTGTGTAGACGTAGATGACCGTCCGCTCGTCGCGAGAGTCAGGATCGGGTCTGGCGGTGCTGACCTTCGCGGATATGCCGAGTCTCCCCTCAACGGTCTCGTTTCGAACCTTTCGCCACGCCTCGTCCGCCTCCCCTGCGGGGACGAAGATGAGCCATTTTCCAGCCCTCTCGTCGTCGACCCCCCGCTCATGCGGACCCGGTGCGTCCTGGACTATCCAGTAAGTTCTTGTAGTCTTTGAGGGGGAAACTCCCTCGCCCTCTCTCAGGGGAGCGTATATGGCGTCGATGCTTCCGAACCGTTTGAGCAGGGCATCTGCGAGTTCGGGGTAATCCTCTCTGAACCGGCTGAAGATCTCACGGAGTTCCTCTTTGAAATCGATCCCCTGCTCGACGAGTTCGAAGAGGTAAGGGCCGCGGCGCCTGAGTTCGCGGTTGAGGTAGATCTCAAAGATCCCGTAGATTGCGTCGGCCAGGGCTTCCGGATCGATCCCGCTCATACATAACTGTAGCCGCCGGAACGGTGAAAATGGTTTTGAAGTTACCGGTCAAGCGCTTCTGCAACGAGTTCTGCGGCCCGTTCGCCGGAGAGAAGCATCCCGCCAAAGATCGGTCCCATGCGGCACTCCCCGGCAACGGCGTTTGCCGCCATACCGGCGACAAAGAGGCCGGGGTAGACCTCTTTTGTGTGCTCCAGGATCCGTGACTCGGCACGCTCGGCCCACATGAAACTCTCGCCTTTGACCTGGATGTTGCCGCCTTTACGCTCGATCATCCGGGCGATCGTTGCATCGTGCCCCGTTGCATCGACGGTGCAGGTGCAGGCGATGGTGAGCGGGTCGACGTGCAGTCCGGCCATATCTACCGGTGTCCAGTTGATGACCAGGCCCCCAACCCTGCCGTCGCCGCGAACCATCACGTCCTCGACCGTGACCAGGTTGAAGAACTCTACACCGGCATCGCAGGCCGCCGCGGTGAGTTTGGCAACCGTCTCGACCGATTTCGCAACGTAGTAGCCCTCCTCAAACTCGCGGCAGGCAACTCCAAACCGGTCGAGCAGCCGCCTTGCCTCTTCCTGGACAACAATCCTTGGAAACATCATCCCGCCGCCCCACATCCCGCCGCCTATGCTGAGTTTCTTCTCGATGAGGGCGCACCGGATTCCCCGTTCGCCGAGGAGCGCGGCGCATGTGAGCCCTGAAGGCCCGCCGCCGATAACGGCGGCGTCCACCTCAAGGAGGTCGATGAGCGCCCGGTGCTGCTCTTCCAGGATTGCCCTGCTGATGGTCACTTCGTTCAGTCTCATGTCCTTCATTTATATCTGCCAGGGGGAGATAAGGGCACCGCCGTGTGCCACGAAAAACCGCTGGATCGCGGTTTGGAGCGCGAGCACCCGGAAAGATCCCGACGAAGGTCTTAATAGCGGCACCGCACAACATATACCCTACCATGAAGTGGACGCGCGATTTCGGTCTCACTATGAGGATGATCCTCACGTCGCTCCTTCTCCTCATAGTCTACCTGATCTTCCTTGGCATCCTTGCCGCGCTCGGGTTCCCGTTTGAGTCCCTCCTGCTGGTGGCTGCCCTTATGGCGTTCCTCCAGTACTACTTCTCAGATAAACTGGTGCTCTGGAGCACCAGGACGAGAATCGTCGAGGAGGACGAGTACCCGGAGTTGCACCGGATGGTAGAGAGCCTTGCCGCCAGGGCGGGTCTCCCCAAACCGAAGGTCGGGATTATGGTGTCCCCGGTGCCGAACGCGTTTGCTACCGGGCGCAGCCCGAAGAACGCGGTTGTGGCGGTAACCGACTCGATCATGCGGACGCTCAACCGCGAGGAGCTTGAGGCGGTGCTCGCCCACGAGATATCTCATGTGAAGAACCGGGACATGCTGACCCTGACGATGGCGAGTTTCATATCGATGCTTGCCTTCCTGATCATGCGTAACTGGATCTTCATAAGCCTCTTCAACAACCGCGACAACAACATGGGCGCGTTGATACTGGTCTACGTGGTCTCGATCGTTGTCTGGCTGGTGAGCACCCTTCTCACGCGGGCTCTATCCCGCTACAGGGAGTTTGCCGCGGACCGTGGCAGTGCAGTCCTGACGGGGAACCCCCGGGCGCTGATATCGGCGCTGACAAAGATCAGCGGCCGGATGGACTACATCCCGGCCGAGAAGAAGCAGGAGGTTGAGGGGGCAAACGCCTTCTTCATCATCCCGGCCCTCTCGGGAAACACCCTGATGGAACTCTTCTCCACCCACCCGCCTCTCGAGAAGCGGGTGGCCGCCCTCCAGGAACTGGGGGCGCAGATGCGGGGCTACTGACCCCGCCTCTCCAGAACCCACCGGATCAGCGATCTGGACTATAAACTCTCCGCGTTTTTCCTGGAAGAATTGCCGCCGGCGGGCGGGCAGTGCATGG
>DAFR01000062.1:32546-34345 GCA_002497965.1 Methanomicrobiaceae archaeon UBA436
GGGGAATCGCCCTCCCCTGTCTCCTGCGTTTCAACCGGACACTCCTTTTCCGTGGGAGGTAGACCACCTGCACCTCATCAGCATACCCTCATTCGTCGACTCCCTATCTGCATCTCTCCACACTCTCCCCCTCCGGGAACCCGTCCAGGGCGGTGTTTACTGAAACGGGGGAAGCACCGGTTTGATGGCCTCCTTGCGGAAGGCAGCATAATCTCACTGTTTTTGCAAAGCATTTCGTATGACCTACGCCGAGAGGATCGATTTATCCCAGGCCATACAACCGGTTCAACATCTGCAGTTGCCGGCAAATATCCCTCCCCAAATGTTATCCAGAATTTTTCAGCAGCACTTCCAGCAGATCCAGATCCTGACGCTTCCGTCCGTAAATTATGAAATCCTTCACGCAACCCTTGAAAGCACCCGCCTGCGAAGCGAATACCGCTCTCGGAGAATGATAGGTGCAACCCGCATGGCCCGACCTCAGTACTTCGCTAAATTTCCCTCACCTCTCCTTCTGTTTGACTTTGTTCCACCATCCTTTCTCTAAACCCGTTGCCGTAACACAGCAATTCCTTTCACCATCCCCATCGATACCCGGGTTGCCTCCCAGATCATGAGTCGAAAACTGTCGAATCGAAACGCGCACATTACAATCGTTCGCGGTCCCTGCTTCACCGGCGAGAAATGTATCCAGAGCAGAGCGACCCAGACGTTTTTCAGCAGAAAAGAGATGATCGCATAGAGATACCGGATCACGGGGTTTCTTGTGCTCGTCCGAGGTCTCACCTGGTTGCGCATCCGATACGACGACTCGATCGAGAACCGTGATCGATAGATCCGGTGTACCCGGAGCGGATGCCAGGTAATACCGCCGACAACGTAGCCCAGGTTCTCAGCGCCGTGTTTTCCTCGTCTCCCCTTCGCATACTTCACAGCAATGGCAACCGTCAGGGGAAGTGGTGGTTTTCCCCTCATCTGATACTCGGCATACCGTGACTGCGTTCCCTGGAGCAACTCTTTCATGCGGTTGCTCTGCTTCTTGACGGGGACGATGAATGGCACCTGCACCTGGGTCAGAAACCCGAAGACCTTCCGGGTATAGAACTCCCGATCCAAACAGAGTACTTCAACTTCGAGGCCGAGTTCGGTGATCCGGTCGAGGCACCTGGCGATGTACCCGACCTTTGAGATCCCTTGCCGCACCGGATACACCGCCAGGGTCACCTGCCGATCTCTGGTGGTCACGTAGAGGGTGACATAGGAATAGAACTCGTTCGTCGATTGCTTGCGTTTGCTTCTGAGGATGTATGGTTCATTCTCGTCGGAGGTCTTCCCGTAGTACGGATCGTTGGTGTAGTCAATCGCAAACTGATACGCGCTCCCGGGCTTGAGAACCTGGTACACCGTATGGGCGAGGATCGCAGCGCTCTTTTCCTCTAACTCGTCCATATCAAGTTTCTTGAGGTGGTAACGGAAGGATGTCTCACAGGGCACGTGCTCCAACAGCCCGGTGATCGAGTGAATCGATTGTTGCATCGCGGCCATGCCGACCAGAGCCTGAAACAGGTCGGTCTGGGTGAGCTGACCCTGGATCGAGATGGTCAGGTGCTGGTCCAGCGCCGCAACGGCGTGAGCACAACATTCTTTCGGTGTGAGGTCGGTACTCTTTCTGCAGGTCGTCTTCTTGCTTTTGGTAAAAGGCATGAGGAGGCGCCTGCAAACTATATAGATCTTTCGTTTTTGTGCTGGTTTCTGAGTCCAGCGAAGAATATGGGGGTTCTCAAATTAGCGAAGTACTG
>DAFR01000159.1:0-3820 GCA_002497965.1 Methanomicrobiaceae archaeon UBA436
GTGACCTGAAATAGCCGGCACGATGTATTTGCAGGGGGGGCACGGCAGGGAGCAGAACCGGTATTATGCCTGCCCGTCTCCAGGCTCCTGCCTGGTGCCCTTCCACTCCCCTTTCAGTTCAGGGTAATCCGCGAGAACCTTGCTGACCGTGCTCCTGCTTACGTCGAACATCCTGCAGATCTGGCTGATACTTGTCCCGGCCTCTCGTAGCGTGATGAGGGCCTGTACCTGACCCTCGGTGAGCGCCTTTGGTCTACCAATGGAACGTTCACTATCCTTCTTTGCCTTTTTTGAGGCTGCCGGAACGATTTTACGGGCGTTCTCGCGGTAGTGCTCCATATACTCGATGAAGTCGGCAATGGCCGCTCTCCTCTGCTCCGGTTCATCCATGAACCCGAAGAAATCGTTATGCACGCAGTAGACGGTATACTGTTCGTTCAAGGACTTTAGAGCGGCAAGCCCTGCGTCAGGATCCTTTGCGAGTCCTGCAAGATCGTAAATGATGATGTCCCGGCAGTTGTTGGCAGCACAGTATTCAAGCATCCCGCTAAAACCCTTACGCTTCTCCGGAGGGGTTGCGTATGCACGGTGATCGTGGAAGATTTCAACAACACGAAATCGATATTTGCAAAAGTCGTCAACCTCCGCCATTTGTGCTGCCAAATCCTCCTTCTTTCTTGTATTCAAGTATGCAACTGCATCCTTTTTCATCCGTTTATGATGCCGTACGATCGTATATATTATTTTTGAAAACGCACAAAGTGCGCCTTTTGGCGGTACGGCGCGAGATACCGCGTATATTTCTATTCTCCAGCAAAGATGTACAAAAACACAGCCCAAAAATAACTACTCGGAAAAGATGGAAACGGGGCGCAAAAACCCGGATAACCATGGAAGGGGGGGACGCGCATCAATGGCACACATCCACCCTGAATCTGCAGCCCTGCAACTATCCTGCGATTGCCATGTGCAAACGCTGGTTGGCCCGACGTCTCTCTTATATCGCCGGCCTGCAGGACTCCCAGCGTTCCAGAACGTCTTTTCCCTCGACAAAGACGAGTCCATGCTTTCTCGCATACCCCATTGCATCCTCTTTCGAGAGGGCAAACCCCGTCTCGTCGTCAAGCATCTCACAGATCGTTACCGCCGGGGTTATGTCTGCCATGAGCGCAAGTGCGATCGAGAGTTCAGTTTGCCCGTGACGTTCGTCGAGCAGCCGGTCGGCCGCACGGAGGAGCGCCACGTGACCGGGAGTCCGAAAGTGCGCGGCAAAGTTATGACCTCCACCGTTGAGCGACCTCTTCACCTCCTCGGCTATGGAGGTGATCGTCAGCGCGCGGTCCCTGTCCGTTACCCCGGTATAGGTCTCGCGGTGGTTCACCCAGAGGGAGAACGACGAGTGGTTCTTAATATCATACGGAATCTCGCCGTCCTTCTCGACGAGACCGCAACCGCGCAGGACTTCGTGCGCAAACGGCAGACCAAGCCTCTTTGCGGCCTCACCGTGCACCGCCGTGCAGATCAGTCCACCGCCGTCCTTGCGCATCTGCCGTATATGGGCGGGCGTGACCGCGTCTGAACGTATAGCAAGATCGGTCTCGCGCTCCCGATCATCAAAGTCGTATAACAGGACGAATTCACCCCGTGAAAGGGCATCTATGGCTGCATCAATCATGGTCATGGGTAACCTCCACCTCGATCTTATCGTTATCGTTCAGGTTCAGGGCTTTGCGAAGTTCGCAACCGGCGATGATCTCGATGATATCCTCGGGATAATGTGTGCGGGAGGGGACAACTATCGCGCACTTATGCCCCCGAATGCGGCATGGAAGCACCCTCGCTCCGCCAAAAGTCCGGTCATCTGCAGTAAACCCCGGGATCTCGATCCACCCCGCATTCTCGATGTGCTTGCGGACCTGAATTGATGGGGGATCGAGCCTGACGTTCAGCGTTCCCGGGAAAGGATCGAACCCGAGAGACGCGCTGAACTGCTCTCTATAGTATGGCAGGCTCATGTAGTAGCGTCCTTCACCGAGGCCGCTGATCACCGTCCCGGTCAGAGTGTACTGCCGACGTTCCGGATTGAAGATCCGGACATAATCCGCATACTCGCGCCTCAACACCTGCTCGCCCTCGGGGGTGAGGGCAACATACTGGCCGTCAGGCCTCATCGACCGGGCGATCAGACGCTGCCGCTCAAGTGCGATCAGCCTCCTTGAAGCGGTCTGTGGGCTGATCCCGAGTTCATTCCCGAGCGACTGCGAAGAGAGCCAGATCGGCCCATAGCACCCCCCAAGCTGAGCAATCGTCTTTAAAGACTGCAGGTCTTCAGGTTCAACCATTATACCATACTTGAGATGCATACTATTTACGGGTTGTGGAATCACCCGCGGATCCACTTCGTGAAATGTCGAAGTCATCTACGCTAATTATTTAAGTTGCTGTGGCGACATTACCTGCATGAAATCCGGGGTGCGGCATCAACTTGCCGAGAAGATGGCAGGAGAGATCACGCTCTCGGACTCACCGGGACTGGCCCTCAAGAAGTGGCGGCAGAGTTTCAACATCCCGCAGGGAGTTCTCGCCGAGCGGCTTGAGGTCTCTCCCTCAGTTATCAGTGATTACGAAAGTGGACGGCGAAAGAGCCCGGGAACCGCCATCGTTGGAAAGATCGTTGATGCGATCCTATCGATCGACGAGGAGAACGGCGGCCGATACATCAACAAATTTGCAAAAATCCTGTACAACGAGTTTGACGAAGACGTAATCTACGACATCCACGACTACGCGTCGCCGGTGCGTCTCACCGAGTTTGCAGAGGCCATCGACGCTGTCCCGCTCTGTGGCACTCTGGATCAGACCATATACGGGTATACGGTGATCAACAGCCTCAATGCGATCCTGCAACTCTCTTCAAGTGAGTTCAACCGCGTATACGGTTGGAGCACAGAGCGTGCTCTCATCTTCACCGAGGTCTCGACCGGAAAATCCCCCATGGTGGCGATCAGGGTCACGCCGTTCAAGCCGCGCTGCGTTGTGCTGCAGGGCATCGGACCCGAACTGGTGCACCCTCTGATCCCGAAACTGGCGGAACGCGACCGTATCAGTGTGCTCTGCACAAGGATGGACGTCGAGACGATCATCAGTTCACTACGAGGAAAGTTATGGTAGGAATCTACTCCTACGGCGTCTACATCCCGCGATACCGGATAAAGGTCCCGGAGATCGCGCGGGTCTGGGGCGCCAGCGCGGATGATATCACGCGGGGTCTCGGAGTCTATGAAAAGTCCGTCCCCGATCTGGATGAGGATACAGCGACCATCGCCGTGGAGGCGGCGCGCGCCGCTCTCCGGCGCAGAGATGAGATCGACCCGAAAAATATCGGGGCAATATACGTGGGAAGCGAGTCCCACCCCTACGCCGTCAAACCCACCGCCTGCACCGTCGGTGAGGCCATAGAGGCGACACCCAACATGACCGCCGCCGACTACGAGTTCGCGTGCAAGGCCGGTACAGCCGGTATCCAGACCTGCATGGGTCTTGTAAAGAGCGGTATGATCCAGTTAGGGATTGCCATAGGCGCGGACGTGGCGCAGGGTGCCCCGGGGGACGCGCTCGAGTACACGGCGGCGGCGGGTGGGGCCGCGTTTGTCATCGGCGGGGAGGACGTCATCGCCGATATCAACCGGACGTGCTCGTTTACCACCGACACACCCGATTTCTGGCGGCGTGAGGGGCAGAACTACCCGCGCCATGGCGGCCGGTTCACCGGCGATCCGGGTTATTTCAAGCACGTCCAGGGCGCTGCCATGCTGATGTT
>DAFR01000159.1:3931-4946 GCA_002497965.1 Methanomicrobiaceae archaeon UBA436
AGGCTCGGCAACACCTACTCCGGGGCATCGATGATCGGGCTTGCCGCCACACTCGACATAGCGAAGCCCGGTGAGAGGATCTTCGTCACGTCGTTTGGCTCAGGGGCCGGAAGTGACGCATTCGATATCACGGTCACCGATCTCATTGAGTCAGAGGTGTTCGACCGCGCTGCGGCGCCGAGCGTGAAGCGACTGCTTGCAAATCCGGTATACCTCGATTATGCACTGTATGCCAAGCACAAGGGAAAGATTGTGATGCAGAGATGAGAGACGTAGCAGTAGTCGGAATCGGGTGCACAGAATTCGGGGAGCACTGGGGCGCATCGTTTCGCGACCTCTTCGTCACTGCGGGGGTGATGGCCCTCCAGGACGCCGGGGTTGCCGGCGATGAACTTGACGCCCTCTACGTGGGGAACATGAGCGCCGGCCGATTCATTGAACAGGAGCACATCGGAGCCCTGATCGCGGATTACGCGGGACTTGCAAGCAACCACATCCCCTCCACAAGGGTGGAGGCTGCCTGCGCTTCTGGTGGGCTTGCATTCCGGCAGGCGGTGATAGCGGTCGCAAGCGGCATGGAGGATATCGTGGTCGCAGCAGGCGTCGAGAAGATGACGGACGTCGGGACTGGGGCGAGCGTGGACATGCTTGCGAGCGCCGCTGACCGCGAGTGGGAGGGATTCGCCGGGGCGACATTCCCCGGACTATACGCGATGATTGCAAACGACTACATGCATCGTTACCCCCTCAGCCGTGAACAACTCGCACAGGTCGCGGTGAAGAATCACGAGAACGGCGCACGGAACCCGATCGCCCAGTTCAAGAACAGGATCACAATCGATACCGTTCTTAACTCATCGCTGGTCGCCGACCCGCTGCGGCTCTTCGACTGCTCGCCGATCACCGACGGTGCAGCGGCGGTCGTGGTGGTGCCGCTTGAGCGCGCCAGGGAGTACACCGACTCACCGGTGCGCGTTCTCGCGAGCGCCCAGGCAAGCGATACCATCGCGCTCCA
>DAFR01000145.1:0-5355 GCA_002497965.1 Methanomicrobiaceae archaeon UBA436
TGAGGGCATTGGATTGATGGCCTCCTTATCAACGCAACCCCTAACCCAAAACAATTAAGTGCCACCATGGCAGATTATGTAAGGTAAACCCCACCGGGCCCGTAGCATAGCTGGTGGTGCACCCGGCTGATAACCGGGAGGTCGTGCGTTCGAACCGCATCGGGCCCACTGATCCTTATTTTACGTTGTTTACAGTGTTTGTTTTAACGGTGGTGCACCCGGCTGATAGCCGGGAGGCTGGCCGCTCAGGTTATATCAGGTCAGTTCTCCCCTCAACCGGTCTCGTCGGGCGGTTTCGCCGGCACATAAAACCGCGAATCTGCTCCATGGAACCCGATCGTCTCCCTCACCCCGTCCCTCCCGACCGCCGCCGGTAGACAAGGTGCTCAAGCCCGAGCACCGTGACGATACCAACCACAAACCCGTTTGCAAGCACCGGCCGGAGCACCGCAGGTAGACCCGCAACAGCCTCCGCCGGCAGGAATGCCACCAGCGTCCCGAGCAGGAGGGGGATACCGACGATCAGCCCGCCATCAAACGTCTCCAGCGCCCCGCTCTCCTGGCCAAAGACCAGCCCTGCCGCAATCTGGGTGGCCATGACGTAGGCCAGGACGACGCCTATGACCGGGCCCGGTATACACTCCATGCAGCCGATAGCGCGCGGCGAGAACGCTATCAGCCCCAGCCCCACGGCCGCAGGGACGAGCGCAAACCGCGAGGCGCAGCCCGTGGCCGCGATGACACCAGGACTCAGCGAGAAGTTCACCGGCCCTATAACCCCCATCAGCCCCGCAATGACGTTGCCAAGACCGGTGACACCCACCCCCCGGTTAACCCGCTCGTCCATCCCCTCAGCCGCAAGAAGGCTGCCGACCGACTGGATCGACCCGAGATCGTTCGTGGCAAGCGCCAGGTAACAGATCATAAAGGCCGCAAGCACCCCGGGATCGGGGATGGCAAGCGGTGCAGCCAGATCCCCGGGCAGAGCAAACAGCGCCGTATCGGCAGGGAGAGCGGCGACGCCCCCGAAAAGAGCAATGTAGACCGCGGTGCCGAAGACGAGACCCCATACCGCCACCGTCGACCGCCAGAACCCCTCAAGAAGCCCGTGCGCCGCAAAGAGGGCGAGAGCAAACCCCGCGGCAAAGAGGAAGGCCGTTGTCGCCGTAGCCCCATCACCACCCTCCGTGACAAGACCCAGGATGACGGGTGCAAGGGTGAACGCAATGAGCATCAGGACGACCACTATCACACGCGGTGTGAAGAGCCTTTTGAGGTGCCCCACAAACCCCGTCAGCGCGATCGCGCTGAGCAAAAGCCCCCCGATCAGAAGCGAGGCGTTGATGGCGGCTGAACCCGCATCCTGGCTTGCCAGGATGCCGACAAGGAGCACCGTCGCCGGGCCGAGAACGATCGGGAGCCTGTGACCCATGTAGACCTGCACCACCAGCAGCACCGCGGCCAGGAGGAATAGCCTCTGCAGATATGGGATCGCCGCACCCGCAGGCTCGAGGCCGGCCGCCACCCTCCCGGCGATCAGGATGACAGGGACGCTCACCACCAGCCACTGGAGCCCGTAGACCAGGAGCAGCCCCGGCCGCGGCCGCTCGTCAATACCGCAGGAAAACTCCATTCACAAACCCCCCGGTTCAAGGAGTATGTGGGCGCTCCCCCAAATATAGCCCTTCCTCGACCCAAAAAGCCAGTTATTTTATGTCTCAGCCCGATAACGTTTCACACGATGCATCTACTCTATATCGCGGCCAGACAGCGGGTCCGCCGGAGATGGCGGCCATGAACGCCGTTGATGTCCGCGGGCTCTCGCGTTCGTTTGACGGCCGGGAGATCCTCCGCGGCGTCACCTTTTCCGTCGCTCACGGTGAGATCTTCGGCTACCTCGGCCCCAACGGCGCCGGGAAGACCACAACCATCCGGATCCTGCTCGGGCTCCTCACCCCCGGCGCCGGCGAGTGCCGGGTTCTCGGCCGCGACCTCGCCCTCGACGACGCTGCCCGCGCAAAGGTCGGCGTCCTCTTCGAGAACAACGGCCTTGCCGACCGGCTGAGCGCCGCAGACAACCTGGCCTACTACGCCGGGCTCTACGATCTCGACGACCCCCGCGACCGGATCGACGAACTCCTGGCGCTCGTAGACCTCGAGGACAGGCGAAACGACCCCGTCGGAACGTTCTCGACCGGCATGAAACGAAGGCTCGGGATCGCCCGGGCAATCCTCCACCGGCCCGAGGTCGTCTTCCTAGACGAACCCTCGTCCGGGCTTGACCCCGGTGCGCAGCGGATGGTCCGCGACCTCATAGTCGACCTCTCACAGCGCGAAGAGATGACCGTCTTCTTAAACTCCCACCACCTCGACGAGGTCCAGCGGATCTGCTCCACCGTCGCGATCCTGGCGGGCGGCAGGATCCGGGCGTTCGACTCGGTGAAGAACCTCACCGCCGCCTCCGGCCGCCCAGAGATGACGGTCGTCCTTGCCGACCCGGACGACCGTGCCCGCGCCCGCGAAACCGCAATGGCGCTCCCTTACGTCAGCGGCTGCGAGGAGGATGGAGAGGTCCTGCGCTGCACCCTCACCGACCCCGGCGTCATCCCCGACCTCATCGCGGCGCTCGCCGCCGCAGGGTTCAGGCTCCTTGAGGTTCGCCGCTCTTCGCGGTCGCTTGAAGAGATCTACCTCGAAAACGTCGGCCAGTCGGAGGGCGGCTCATGAGCACGTTTACCGTCATAGCCGGCCGGGAGATTCATATCGCGCTGCGAAACCGGGGCATCATCATCACCGCCCTCATCTTCGCCGCATGGTTCCCCGCCCTCTCGGCCGTCGGGATGGTGGCGGCTTCCGGCGAGGGCGCCGTTGCCGTCTCCGGCGTCGTTGTCGCGATCACCCTCCCCGTTGCCATCCTCATGGGCTACATCTTCTGCTCCGACGCCTTCCTCCGGGAGAAGCGGGACGGCAGCATCGAGACGCTCCTCTGCGCCCCCGTCTCGCTCCGGCACCTCTGGGCGGGAAAGACCGCCGGAGTCGCCATCCCGGCCTACCTGACAACCCTGCTCTCAGCCGTTTTGACGTTCGCGACGGCCTCAGCCATGCTGGAGGCTCCACCCAGCCTCGATCTCCTGCTCATCCCTCACATGCTGGTCGTCGTCCCGGTCTGGATCCTCACCGCCGCCGGGTTCGTCGGCGCCGCCCAGCTCGCCCTCGGGATGCGGGAGAACCAGATCCTTGGGTTCCTCTTCATATTCGGGTTCATTTTCCTTATCAGCGGGCTCCAGGGCATCATATCCGGAGGGGCGGAGATCTCGGCCGCGGCCGAAGCGGCTCTCGCGGCAGCAGGGGTTGCGCTCCTCGGTCTTGCCCGCTTCATCGCCGGCAAGGTATCAAAAGAGAGGATCGTTACGACGATCCCGTGAAGGGAGGGGAAAGACCCTCCTACAGCGTCTCCTCGCCGTAGAGGTAGGGCCTCAGGGCCTCCGGCACCGTGACCGAGCCGTCCGGGTTCTGGTAGTTCTCCAGGATCGCCCGGATAGCCCGTGTTGTCGCTATCGCGGTGCTGTTCAGGGTGTGGAGATAGCGTTTCTTCGTGAACTCAACAGGGTCGCGCACCTTGATGTTTAGCCGGACCGCCTGGTATGCCGTGCAGTTCGAGCACGATACCGCCTCGCGGTAGCGCTCCTCCCGCGGCATCCAGACCTCAAGGTCGTACTTCTTCGCGGCGACCGTCCCGATATCCCCTGTACATATCAGGACAACCCGGTAGGGCAGACCGAGCCGCTGGAAGACCTCCTCGGCGTTTGCTATCAGTTCCTCGTGAAGGTCCCAGGACTGTTCCGGGGTGGAGTAGATGAACTGCTCCACCTTGTGGAACTGGTGGACGCGAAACAGCCCCTTTGTATCGATCCCGTGCGCCCCGATCTCGCGCCGGAAACAGGGGCTGATACCTGCAAGCCTGAGCGGGAGGTCTTTCTCCTCGAAGATCTCATCGCTGTAGATCGCGGCCATGGGATGCTCGCTCGTCGCGATCAGGTACTCATCCTCGCCGTCGATCTTATACATCACGTTCTCAAAGTCCGCAAGGTCAGTCACCCCCTCGTATGAGGCCCGGTTCATCATGTAGGGCGGGATGATCGGGGTGTAGCCGCGCCTGATGAGGAGATCCATCGCGAACCGCTGGAGAGCCATATCGAGCAGGGCAAGCCTGCCTTTCAGGAAGTAGAACCCCGCACCCGCGATCTTTGCTGCGCGTTCGAAGTCCGCCCAATCATGCTCGACGGCAAGTACCCCGTGGTTCACCAGGTCAAACTCCGGAACTTTCGGCTCCCCCCAGCGCCGGATCTCGACGTTCCCGGTCTCGTCACTCCCGATCGGCACGCTCTCGTGGAGGATGTTCGGGAGGCGCATCAGCCGGTAGCGCACCGCTTCGGAGAGGCGGCCGCGCTCGGCCTCGGCCTCCCTGATCCGCTCCGGCAGACCCGCCGCCTCGGAGAGGAGCGGCGATATATCCTCCCCGGCCTTCCTTGCCCGGCTGATCTCTCGTGAGACAACGTTCCTGCGGTTGCGCAGGTTCCCGATCTCCACCGTGAGTTCACGGACCCGCCGGTCCATCTCCAGCACCTCGTCAACCCAGGGCAGTTTATCGGTATCCCCTCTCTTCATGAGGTCGGCCCTGACGATCTCGGGGTGTTCGCGAACGAACTTCAGATCAAGCATATTCTTTCTCTCTACTTACTTCGGCATGACGGTATATGGTCATGTTGCACATCAACGCCGGCCGCTCCGAAACCAACTCTTATAATCATCCGGCGGATCAATCCATAATCATGGACAGGAACCAGAAGATCGTTCTGGTGGCCGGCGGCCTCATAACGCTCGCGCTCTTATTCATCGACTACTTCGTAGCCCTGATCGCGCTGGTCTGCCTGCTCACCCTGCTGATGAGCATCCATATCATGGGGGAGACCGCAGACTTCCCGCTTGTCACCGCAGACCTATCAGAAGACGCCCGCAGGATCATCCTCACCAACACCGGCACCGCCGTGGCGAACAACATCCATCTCGCCCTGGTCCCCCTGAATATCGAGTTTGATCACCCTTCGCTCGGCCCTGACGAGAGGTCAAGTCTCGAACTTGAGTCGATGGTCTCAGAAGCAAAAGCGGTCGTCACGTACGAGAACGCCGGGGGAGAGCGGTTCCAGCGCTCCTACCCGCTTACGGCGCTCCGTGCCGGACACGACCCTACTGAACCCATGTTCCCGGTCTTCGGAAAACGCTGAGACGCTCTCACGGAATAGCGATGTACTCCAGCGTCCGCGCGAGGGCCGCCATGAGATCCTCCTCCTTCTC
>DAFR01000145.1:5399-8004 GCA_002497965.1 Methanomicrobiaceae archaeon UBA436
AACGCCTCATCCGGCGTCAGCACAGACAGGTAGGAGTCTGTCCGGATCTCGGTGTTGGTGTACATCAGTTCGTGGAAGACCCCGTCCTCGTCGAGTACGCAGATCTGCACATCGACCGGCTTTGCCGTATCGTCGGGGCGGTAGGGGAGGGGGTCGCCTTTTCCGAGAACTATCATCCTCTTCTCGTAAAACTCCTGGTCGTAGAGCTGCCCCGAGGCCTCCCTCCTTGCACGCCGGAGCATCTCAAGCCCGACCTTCTTTACCGCCGGCGCTGCATCGGCGGCCATCCTTGCAAGGAGAGTTGCTGCGTTCTCCCTGACCTTCGCGGCAGCCTCTTCCTTCTCCGCCTCCAGGGTGTCCAGGGTCTCAAGGAGCCGGTTATACCCCTCTTCGATGATTGGATCCATTGCTTCATTCACCGTTTTGCGTATCTCTCCATAAGCGCACCGATCTGCCTCCACGGATCCCGAGCGCGGCCGCGTATGCCGCCGTGCTCACCAGGATGATCGTCGCGCCGGAGGGGACGTTCAGGACGTAGGAGAGGCCGATCCCGATCAGGGTGAAGAGGGCGCCAAGACCGGTTGCAAGGAGCATCATGCTCCATACTCTCCCGGTGTATAGTCTGCTGATCGCCGCCGGGATGGTCAGGAGAGCGATCACCAGGATGATCCCGACGACCCGGATCAGCATCACCACAGTGAGCGCGACCAGAACCAGGAGGAGGAGCGAGAGCCGTTCCACCGGCAGGTTCATGACCCTTGCGTAGTCCGGATCGAAGGTTACCGCCTGGAACTCAAGGTAGAAGAGGCCGACGATCGCGACGATGATCGCCACCAGCACCGCCATCAGGAGGATATCGCCCCGCGGCACCAGCAGGATGTTCCCGAAGAGGTAGGAGAATAGGTCCGGCGCAAACCCGGGCGTCAGGTAGACAAAGAGTATCCCGAGAGCCATTCCGGCCGCCCAGACCGCGCCTATGATGGTATCCATCTGCTGCCGGGCGCGGATCTCAAGCGCCCCCATACCGAGCGCCGTCGCCACGGTAAAGACCGTCGCGCCGAGGAGCGGGTCGATCCCGAGGTAGTAGCCAAGCCCCACACCGCCAAACGCCGCGTGGGATATACCCCCGCTGACAGAGACCATCCGCCGCACCACGACATACGTCCCGATGATCCCGCAGGCGATGCTTGCAAGCACCCCGGCAAGAAGGGCGTTGCGGAAGAACTCGAACCCGAGCACCTCAAGCATCCTCTCCGCCCTCCTCCGGGTGGTCTGGGAATACCCGGTGCGGAACCCCGTGGGCTATCAGGTCCACGGGGCAGTGGTATGCGGCCTCGAGCATGTCCGGTGTGATCTCGGCCGAGTCGTGGGTGTAGAGGCGCCGGTTCAGGCAGGCAACGCGGGTGATCCGATCCGGGATCACCCCTATATCGTGAGTGACGAGGACGATCGCCATCCGCTCGCGGAGTTGGTCGAGGATCTCGTAGAACTGCAGGGTTGTCGGGGTGTCAACGTAGACCGTCGGTTCGTCCAGAAGGAGGACATTCGGCTCGCCGACGAGCGCACGGGCGATGATCGCGCGCTGCTGCTCCCCGCCAGAGAGGTCACGGATCTGGCGGTCGGCAAGGTCTGAGATGCCCATCGTCTCGAGCGCCTCATCTGCCCGTTCGCGGTCCAGGCTTCCGTACCGCCGCGGGAGACGGCTGATCCGGCCAAGGCGGGCGGAGATCACCATCTCCCGGACGGTGATCGGGTAATCGAAGTCAAACGTCCGGAACTGGGGGACGTAGCCGATATTGCTCATACCGCCGCGAAACCTGACCTCCCCCCGGCAGGGGCGGAGGAGACCAAGGATCACCCGGAGAAGCGTAGTCTTCCCGCCGCCGTTCGGGCCGATGATGGCGAAGAAGTCGTCAGGGTAGATGCTGAGGTTCACCGCCTCGAGTACGGTATGCCCGCGCATCGTGACCCAGACGTCCCTGACATCGATCAGAGGTTCGCTCATCCGCTGACGCTCCCGGCGAAGGCCGCGGCCACCTGCCGCATGTTATCCAGGTAGTCCTTCTTGAGCGGGCTCACAGTCACCACGCTGCCGCCGATCGCCTCCGCGATCACCCCGGCGCTCCGGGTGGAGTGTTCCGGTGAGGCGAACACCACCCGGACACCCTCCTCCTCTGCCAGGCGGATGAGGTGCTCTATCCTCTTTGGCGAGGGTTCTTTGCCCTCGCTCTCGATCGCCACCTCCTCAAACCCGTAGTCCCGGGCAAGGTAGGCCCAGGAGGGGTGGTCGACCAGCACCACCCTCACACCCGATCCGGCGATCAGAGCGGAGATCTCGGCGTCCAGGGCATCGAGGTCATCCAGGTATGCCGCGGCGTTCCGACGGTAGTCTTCAGCGTTCTCCGGGTCGATCTCGATAAGCCCGTCGCGGATATTCTCGACCATGACCTTTGCGTTCCGGGGTGATGTCCAGATATGGGGGTCGGCCGCGATAAACTCGACCCCCTGCGAGCAGTTCACCACAGCCATACCGGGGTTCAGGGCGGCGATCTTCTCTCCCCAGGCAATCTCAAACTCGATCCCCGACCCGACCATCGCATACAGA
>DAFR01000145.1:8046-9058 GCA_002497965.1 Methanomicrobiaceae archaeon UBA436
GCACCGGGAGGCACGAGCAGGATCACCCTGACATGATCCCCGCCAACCCGCTCCACGAACTCCTGCTGAGGGGGGATGGTGGCGACCACAACAATCCGGCCATCATCCTCCACATCCCCGTCAGCGCCGGTGCACCCCGCCATGGCGGTCATCAGCCCGAGGAGGAGGCATGCGGCGGCAATGAGGGATAATGGTTTGATCCCGGCGGCATCACGCATCATTCTCATCTCCATAATTTGGTACCTATCTAAATCTTGCTCACACCAACCGTCCGCCGGAGGAGCAGCAACCGCGATCGTGCTCGATCTCGCCGCAGACGCTCATCATCGGGTGCCCGAGCGACCTGCAGATCCTGTCGACCAGGTCCTTTGAGAAAGACTGCTCGATCTTCTCCGCCTCGCTGCAGGCCTCCTCGGGCGTAAGCCTGTAATGGCTCAGCACCAGCGCAACGATCCGGTGGCGGCGGACCAGAAACCGGGCATACTCGACGCCGGGAGGGGTGAGTCTCACGCCGTGGTAGGGCGTGTGCTCGATGTAACCCGCGTTCGCGATCTCCCTCAGGGCCTTTGTGACGGTCGATGGGGCAACGTCAAACCGGGCGGCGATCTCGGTTGTCTTCACGAGATCGCCCCGCATGTAGATGTACTTCAGGTAGTCTGCCTTCTTTGAGGAGAGTTCCTGGCCGGTGAACTCCTGCATGAGAGAGTGTCTATTCAAGGTATGAGAAAAAGTTTCCGTGGGGCTAAATCGGGACCGCCGGATCAAATATTCCAGGATATGGGCTCACCGCGTTTTGCAGGCAGTGTGCGCGGGGGTGCTTCAAACGGGGTTTGCTTTAAACACCATTCTGTGGGAGACACCCGAAGGGCGGGGAGGGCCGATTGGCCCGATGGCCGTGTCCAGGGGAGGAGACCGGATCTCAGGGAGTGTCAGGTGAGACCGCGAAGTAGTGGTCTCCTCCCGGACACCGTATCTATGGGGAATCGCCCCCGCGGGGGAGGGGCTGACGGGG
>DAFR01000153.1:0-691 GCA_002497965.1 Methanomicrobiaceae archaeon UBA436
TGCTCCTTTGCGGTGAAACCGACCTTCGGTTTTGGGACAGCGCCTGTGAGCGGCCGGCCGTGAACCCGCATCATATCACGGATCCCCTCGATGCTGAAGTGCGGGCCTTTGAAGTGCTGGATGTAGCCGGCCGGGAGCGTGGCGTCGATCAACCGGAGGCGGTTTAACGCCTTCATGCCGAATATGTTCCCGGCGATGCCGCTGAGGAGCTGGGTGGCGTTCCCCTCTTCCCAGAGAGCGAGGGGGTATGCTATCTTCACGTAGTTCCTCTCGATCTCGAAGGCCTTCGCCTGGAGGTCGCGCATCCGTGGTGGCATGGTAAAGAGCGTTGTCCAGGTCCCGGTCGAACTCTCTGAGGCGATCCGGCCAACCGCCTCCTCCTTGCTGACCCCTTCAGCGGGTTCGAAGTAGTAGAGCGCTACAAGTTCGTCCGGGCCGGGGGTGTGGTCGAGATCAACGAACTCATTGTACCAATCAATCGCCATAACATCACCTTTGAAGTGAAGGNNTTTCAGGGGTGAAAAACCTTCCATCCGATGACGGCAAAAAACCAGGTGGGAAGGCGTGTTTTTCATCCGGCACTATGACGAACGGAAAAGAGGGCGTTGGCTGGGAAAAACGCGTGTGAGGATGATTGTATTACATGTCTTTAATTTTGTCATATTAGGTAAACATATATAACATGTATTTC
>DAFR01000153.1:710-4109 GCA_002497965.1 Methanomicrobiaceae archaeon UBA436
GGAAACCTTCCCTCTGCACGTCCACCCTACCATATCTGTAACCAATTTTTTAGCCGGACACCAGCGAGGGTGTGTCCTGCCCTGGCACACACCGTGAAGTGACATCCCCGTTTTGCAATTCGTCATTGATGCAGTGTCAGGAAGTGCATCTCCACCGTCACGGTGAAACATCTCTGAGGAATACTGTTTCTGCCCAGGCACAATTTTCCCCTGATCTTCGCCAATCTACTGTCCGCCTTGGGGTGGTAGAGTATATCGCGAAAGGCGTACACAGGGGCGGTCTTGACGGCTCCCCGCAGATACCGCCGAGAAAGAGTGGCGAGTTTACAGTCCAGATCGTTGATATGATGCCACCCCGCCCCGCACAAATGTATTTTATGCAGGAAAGCTGATTGAGTGAAGCGAACAGGGTGCGGCAACGCAACCGATGCGTCAGACGTCACCGTATCGGTGCGAGGGTTGCCAAGCCGGGTCAAAGGCGCCAGGTTGAGGGCCTGGTCTCGCAGGAGTTCGTGAGTTCAAATCTCACCCCTCGCACTCCGGTTTTTCAAGCAACGCAGCGGGGAAGATCCCGCGATCTTTACACCGGCACCGACCGGCGCTGCCGGCAGCGTTCAAGGAATCTCCCCCACTCTTCCGGGTGCTCCTCTGCCCACCCGATCAGAGCACCGACCACCCGGTCTCGAAACGCGGCGTCCACCCGGTAGTCAACCAGGATACAGTCCACTACCATCTGAATATCCCTATCTGTGCGGGGGTCATCTTCAACCTTCGTGAGCCTCACTCTCAAATCGGGTGAACGTCTGAAGAGTATATAAATATGATCCCCCTGCCGACGGGAGGAATTATCGTGCTCTGCGCAGAAGGTTACGGGAACCAGGTATGAGACTCGGCGTTCTCTTCTCCGGCGGGAAAGACTCGGCCTTCGCCTGCTGGAAGGCGATGCAGAAGGAGGAGGTGGTCTGCCTGATCACGATCGTCTCCCGGAACCCGGAGAGTTACATGTTCCACACCCCCAACATCCGGTTTGCCGCGCTGCAAGCCAGGTCCGCCGGACTGCCGCACCTGGAGATTGAGACGGAGGGCGAGGAAGAGACCGAACTGCTGGACCTTCGGCGTGCACTCCTTTCCGCACGGGAACGTTTCGGGATCGAGGGCGTTGTGACCGGGGCGATCCTCTCGGTCTACCAGGCAACGCGTCTCCAGCTGGTCTGCTATGAACTGGGGCTATGGTGCTTCAACCCGCTCTGGCTTGCAGACCAGGAGGGCTACATGGAGGAACTCCTGGATGCCGGGTTCCGGGTCGTCATAACGGGCGTCTTTGCATCGCCCTTCGATGAGTCGTGGCTCGGCAGGGAGATCGACCGCCGCACTCTCGATGAACTCCGTATGATCGCCCGCAAAGACCGGATCACCCTCACAGGCGAGGGCGGGGAGTTCGAGACGTTCGTCATCGACGCCCCATTCTTCTCCCGACGGATCGTGATCGAGGAGGGGTCGAGGGTCTACCAGAACCACAACGGCGTCCTCAGGATAGAGCGGGCGCGGCTGGTGGGACGATGATCCTGGTCATCGACCTCTGTTACCGCGAGGACTCGCTCTCGCGGGAGGAGTTTGTTGCACCTATCGAGCGGCTCCTCAGGAAGTCTGGCAGAGAGTTTGACGTCCGCCATTACAAAGCGCTCAGCGCAACCGATATCGCGGATGCGGACGCGGCAATCCTCTGCGGCACGGCGCTGATGGACACCGGGTTTGCGGAGCGGCCAGACCTCTTTTGCTGGCTCCTTGAGTTCGACCGCCCGGTGCTCGGGATATCCTCCGGGATGCGGGCGCTCGCCGCGGCGTTTGGCGCCGGGGCCGAACCCGGCTGTGGGATCGGGATGACGGAGGTGGAGGTTCTCGCCCCTGATCCACTCTTTGCCGGGAAAGAGTGGTTCTCCGCTTACGAGGTGCGCGGGTGCGCCGTCGGTGTGCCGGACGGGTTCGTGGCGCTCGCGGCCTCAGAAGACTGCGTTCAGGCGATCCGGCACCACTCCCTCCCCCTCTACGGTCTCCTATTCCACCCGGAGGTCAGGAACGAGTGGCTGATCGAGCGGTTCCTCGGGCTGGTGGATCAACGGCCGTAGCGGTTGATTGTGTTGATCAGGGCCGCGATCCCTTCCATCTCCTTATCGAGCACCTCATTGCGGGTCATCCCCATGCTCGTCTCCGCGTCGGCCGTCAGCATATCGGGGCCGCGCAGAACGTCGCGGTCGACGCCGTCGGCGGAGAGGATCTCCTTTGCCTCGGCGTCGTGGACGAACGCCCGACCGGGGATGATCACGACATCCTCAAGTTTTGAGAGGTCCACGCCCGCCAGGTCGTCGGCGGTGATGAGGCACGCGATCTCCTTTCTGACCGCAACAACCCTGGAGGTCGAACCGCGGATCGAGAGTATCCGCTGGATGTATGGGGCGGCAATGCTCCCGGTGATAACGGTTGCACGCCTCTGGACGCGGGGGAGTTTTCTGAGGAGGTCGGGTTCGTGGAGGATGGCAAACGGCGAACCGATGCTCGGGTCGCCAAGCGGGGTTCCGCTGATCTTCATAGAGAACCGTTCGTTCAGGTCGGTGACGAGGTTCTGGAACTCGTCGACCGTGTGGATGCGCTGCCCCTCGAGGATGGGGGCGTTGCCGAGGATGAGCCCCTGTTCGGTGCGGTTTGCAAACCGCATAAGGATCAGCCCTTTTACTCCACGCTCATCCAGCCAGGCGCAGGTCTGCTCCAGAACCTCGCCGTCGTTCACACCGGGGATGATGACGGCGGCGGCATAGACATCGATCTCCTCACAGAACCGGTCGAGGACGGCGAGCGAGGCTTCTGGCGTGGGGTCGTGCATCCAGTCTCGCCGGAGCCCGGGGTCGGCTGCAAATATGGTGTATGAGACCTCGGAGAGGCCGTTATCGATGAGGTGATCGGCGACCCCGGGGTCATCGAACCCCTTGCCGCTTGTGTAGCCTATGTGGAGCGGCACCTCCATGCTCCCGAGGAGTTCGATGAGGTCATAGAACTCAGGGTAGCAGCTAGGGTCGCCGCCGCCGCTGATTGTGACACGGTCGAGGTCTCCGCTCATCATCTGGAGGTTTGCAAGCGTCTCCTCGGCAACCGTCCTGAGGTCTTTGAAACCCTCGTAGCCCTCACGCACGCCGCGGGTGCAGTAGTCACAGCCTTTCTTGAAGGGGAGGCAGTGCCTGCAGCCGAAGGCGGTTGTCCCCCTGACGTGTTTGAAGTAACAGTACGCGCAGAACCCCCGGCAGTCAAGGCCGGGCCTGCCCCCGAGATCGACGGTGAGGTGCGACATCCTGCTGTTACTTCTGTGTTACTCTGTATTGAACGTTGCACAGAACCGGCCGCGCTGCC
>DAFR01000153.1:4146-4734 GCA_002497965.1 Methanomicrobiaceae archaeon UBA436
CAAGGGGACGTGCCTCGCTGCAGACTGTCTTTCCATCAGCCCTCTTCTGATCTGTGATTCTCCATCGATGAAGCGCCAGGGAGAGTTCGTGTATCCATACCCAGACGAATCGCTTCTGAAAACGTTTATGAGACCGTCCCGGACACGGCCTTACAGGTGCAATCGCCACGCAGCGCCGGGCGGCAGGGGTGTTTCAGCGAATGCCGTTCAACCAGAGACTGCGGAGACAGGGGAGGGGAGATCCGCCTCCCCCTCCCCGTCAGCCCCTCCCCAAGGGCGATATCCCCACGGAATCCATGCCAAGCAATTCCAGATGTCACGTATGAACACCGCTGGTGCGAGTGGTGACGGCGCAGAGCATAGCTGGCCGAAGGTGCAACATTCCTGAGAACGACTGTCCGTAGGACGCGACGGTTCGCTAGAACTGGAGCGTGAGGCACCGAAGAAAAGCCGCCCGGGGACGGGACGGTGAACCCTCCCCGAGATGTGTATGGTGGGCCGTCACTCGTCCTTCTGGGGCTGCGCGAAGGCTTTCCAGACCTGCTCGCGGTAGACCGGGCCGCTGTTGTAGGTGCAGAACGGGATCAG
>DAFR01000153.1:4806-5675 GCA_002497965.1 Methanomicrobiaceae archaeon UBA436
TGAAGAGGGCGTTCCAGTGGAACTCGCTGAGGGCCTCGAAGTTCTGCATCACCAGGGTCTTTCCGATCAACTTCAGGAACTCCCCGGTATTCTTCTGCTCCGCCTTCCTCGTGGAGGTGTAGAGGTCCTTGACCCCCTCGACAAGGGTCATATACTTGTTGAGCGACCCGCCTTTCCCGAGTTTCGCCGTCATCTTCTCGATCGACTCGAAGAAGGCGTCGACGTCCAACATCTTGTTGACCGGGACCATCCCCTCGTCGGTAACGAAGACGTAGGTCGCCGCGCCGCAGTGCTGGTGCGTGGTGAACGTAATCTGGGGTTTGCCCGTGTATGCCTCAACGAGCTCGGAGATCGGGACGACGCAGGGCACGGGGTAGAAGTAGTCCTTCTTGATCACGCCGTCCGTCTGCTCCTCNNGCAAGCTCCGGGATGGTGATCCGCTCTTTCCTGACATCATCCTCGCTTGCAGCCCCGGTGAACGACACCGGCTGGAAGTTGACGCCCCGGATGATCTTGATGCGCTCTGCGGCGTACTTGATGATGGCGCCCACCTCGTGGTCGTTCCTGCCCTTGATGACCGTGGGCACCAGCACCACCCCCATGCCGATCTTCTCGCAGTTCTCTATGGCTCGCCGATCGCTCGCGAGTTTCGAGTTCGTCTCGNNGGGTTATGCCGTCGAAGTGCAGGTAAACGATCGAGAGCCCCGCTTCCTTCAGCTGCCGGGCGTAGTCGGGCTCCTGTGCGAGCCTGATGCCGTTTGTCGCGACCTGCACCTGGGCCAACCCGAGTTCTTTCGCCTTCCGGATGATCTCGGGAAGATCATCGCGCATCGTTGGTTCGCCGCCCGAGAACTGGACGGCAGGCGCCG
>DAFR01000001.1:0-829 GCA_002497965.1 Methanomicrobiaceae archaeon UBA436
CTGCCGCTTCGCCAACGTGCTCAAGCGAAACGGGGTTCAGAAAGGGGACCGTGTGCTCATTTACCTGCCCCTAGTTCCGGAAGCGGCCATCGCCATGCTCGCCTGCGCCCGCATCGGGGCGGTCCACACAGTTGTGTTTGGCGGGTTCGGTGTCAGCGCACTCAACCAGCGTATCGTCGGCACCGATGCGAAGGTTGTCGTCACCGCCGACTTCACATACCGGCGTGGCAAGGCAATCCCGCTCAAAAACATCGTCGGAGAGGCGGTCGTCAACGCCCCGAGCGTCGAACGGATCGTTGTCCTCCGCCGCGACCAGGAAAAACCCGTGGAACTCCACCCCGAGATGGAGGTTGACTTCTACGAACTGATGGAAGAATCAGACCGGGAATGCCCGGCCGAAGTCATGGATGCAGAGGACCCCCTGTTCATCCTGTATACCAGCGGCACCACAGGCTTCCCGAAAGGCATCGTCCACACCTGCGGCGGCTACATGGTCGGGAACATACTACACAACCAAATACGTCTTTGACATCAAGGACAACGACGTGTTCTGGTGTACGGCCGACCCGGGCTGGATCACCGGCCACAGTTATGGCGTCTACGGCCCGCTCTTAAACGGCGCCACCTGCCTCATCGCAGAGGTCACCCCCGACTACCCGACCAACGGCACCTACTGGGACATCATCCAGGACTACGGCGTCACCATCTTCTACACCGCCCCGACCGCCATCAGGATGTTTATGCGCGTGGGCGAAGAGTGGCCCAACCGCTACAACCTCTCATCGCTCCGCGTCCTGGGGTCGGTCGGCGAACCGCTCAACCCCGAGGC
>DAFR01000001.1:855-5255 GCA_002497965.1 Methanomicrobiaceae archaeon UBA436
GGTGGCAGACCGAGACCGGGATGCACATGGTCACCACGATGATCGGGGAGCCCATGCGTCCTGGTTTTGCCGGGAAACCGATCCCCGGTGTGGTTGCCGACGTTGTCGACCGCAATGGAAACCCGGTTCCGCCTGGCACAGGAGGGTTTCTGGTCATCAAAGAGCCCTGGCCATCGATGATGCGAACGGTCTGGAATGACGATGAGCGCTACCGGAAGTACTGGTACACCATCCCCGGATGCTACACCACCTCCGATCTGGCGGTGAAAGGCACCGACGGCTACATCATGATCCTTGGCCGGTCCGATGACCTGATAGTCGTCGCCGGGCACAACATTGGAACCGCCGAGGTCGAGAGTGCGCTCGTCTCCCATGACGCCGTGGCAGAGGCCGCTGTCATTGGAAAACCCGACCAGCTGAAGGGGAACATCATCAAGGCCTTCGTCATCCTCAAGAATGGTCGCGTGCCAGGCGATAAACTGAAAAAAGATCTCGTCTACCATGTCCGGATGACGCTTGGACCCATTGCCATGCCCTCCGAGATCGAGTTCGTCGATTCACTCCCCAAAACCCGGAGCGGAAAGATCATGAGGCGCGTCCTGAAAGCTCAGGAACTGGGTATGGACCCCGGGGACATCTCGACCCTCGAAGAGTAGGAACCCAGCTATTTATATACTTTTTTTAAATATGCTATATATATGTCTGAACACAGACCAGAGGAGTCCCTCAAGATAGAAAATATCGTTGCTTCAGCAAAAGTGACCGACTCTCTTGATCTCCCCTCCCTTGCTTCCCGCCTGAAAGATGCAGAATACAATAAAAAGCGTTTCCCTGGCGTTGTTCTCAGGATGCAGGACCCGAAGATCGCAGCGCTCGTCTTCGGTTCGGGGAAGGTTGTCCTGACCGGCGCAAAGAGCATAGACAGCCTCTCACGGGGACTGCAGATCCTCACAGACCAGCTGCGAGCGCTCGGCATCGAGATCCCTGGAAACCCCGAGTACAAGATCCAGAACATAGTCACCTCCGCTGACCTCGGAACGCCGATCAACCTCAACAAGATCGCCGTCGGCTTTAACCTGGACCGGATCGAGTACGAACCCGAACAGTTTCCAGGCCTCGTATACAGACTCGACGACCCGAAGGTGGTCGCCCTCCTGTTCGGTTCAGGCAAGCTGATCATCACCGGCGGCAAGGTGCCCGATGATGCACGTAGAGCGGTAGAGCGTATCGTCTCAGAACTCTCGAGTCTTGGTCTCCTCTAACACCAGGTTGGTCTGGCACTTCACCCAACCTTTGCGGCAGAAGATTTGAACCAGCAGGATTCTCGCGGCAATTGGCAATTTTGAGACTTCTGCAATTGCTGCCGGCCTCATTGAAACAATAATATTTTTATAGTCAGATTTAAAACAATAGATACAAATCAATGGTGAATGGATGGGACCCAAGACGACGAAGAGTTTTACTCCACGTGACGAGGAAGTTGCCGAACTCTTAACGGACATCGGAATTAAGAGAAATGTCGCGAGGGTGCTTGTATTTCTCACAAACAACGGTGAAGCAACGTCAAGAGAGATCGAGCGAGGCACCGACCTCCGCCAGCCAGAAGTCAGCATCGCCATGCGCTACCTCAAAGAATGCAACTGGATCGATGTCCGTGAAAGCAAATCTGAGAGCAAGGGAAGACCTGTAAAGATCTACACTCTCGCCAGGCCGATATCAGAGATCATGGACACGATCGAGTACGAAAAGAAGAAAGAAGCCCGGCATCAGCTGGAACTCATCCAGAGGATGCGGGATTGCATATCAACCCAGTGAGAGGACGCGGCAACAGTTTTCCTCACCTACAATAACCGTTATCTTTTCACCGTAGATAGAGAAGAGCCCACATCCCATCACGCCCGGGATCGATCCGATCTCCACCTCAAGGCGGCCCGGGTCGGTGATCGCCCCGAACCCGCAGTCGATTATGAAGTTGCCGTTATCGGTTATCACGGGCCCATCCTTTCTCACCCCTTCCCGAAGCACAGCATCGGCGCCGAGCGCTTCAAGCCTCCGGAAGACCGTCCCGGCAGCAAACGGGAGCACCTCAACAGGCACGCTTGCATCCAGGGTCTCAACCATCTTTGAGGGGTCGACGACTATCAAGACCTCCCTGGCCGCATCGCAGACACACTTCTCCCGGAGGAGCGCCGCCCCGCGTCCCTTGATCAACCGGAACAGCGGGTCGACCTGGTCAGCACCGTCAATCGCCAGATCGAGTTCGGGGTGCTCATCGAGGTCGGTGAGGGGGATGCCATAACGGCGCGCCCGCATGGCCGCCTGGTAGGATGTCGGCACACCGGCAATTGAGAGCCCCTCCTCCGTGATCCGTTCACCAAGCCGCTCCATCGCAAAGAAGACCGTCGACCCCGTGCCAAGACCGACAACCATCCCGTCACGCACCTCACCAGCCGCCCTGTAGCCTGCGATCCTTTTCGCCGCAACCGGATCGAGTGCGCTCATGGCAGACTCACCTCCCTTTCTCCTGCAACCATCTCACCGAAGATGCGCTGGAGTTCTCCTACGGCATCAAAAGCCGTGCAGTCGAGCGTGATCGGCGTTATGGAGACGTTGCCCTGCTGCACAGCATGGACGTCAGTCCCCTCTTCCGCATCCTCGTAGAGCGGGCCGTCGATCCAGTAGTAGGGGCGGCCGCGGGGGTCAAACCGCTCCTCCACCCCGGTGTGGAAGAGTTTTGCAGCAAGCCGGGTGATCTTGTAGCCGCCGCGCACCTCCGCCGGGATGTTTACATTGATGACGTGGGCTTTTGCAGGAAACCCAGTCTCAAGAACCTTCCCGCAGACCTCGCGGACCACCCGTTTAGCGCCGGAGAACCGTCTGGTGATCCCGGAAGGTTCATCAAACTTGTCCCCCTGATCCTCCACCTGGAGCGAGAAGGCAATGCCCGGCACCCCCTGGTTCGAGGCTTCGAGCGCGGCCCCGATCGTCCCCGATGTCATGACTGACTCAAACGAGAGGTTCTCCCCTATGTTGATCCCGCTGACCACCAGGTCAGGGTTCAGGCGCAACGCAAACAGCCCGATGATCACGGCATCGGTAGGTTTCCCGCCGACCGAGTAGGCGGTAACACCGTTTATCATCACCCTGTTTGCACGGATAGGCTCAAATATGGATATAGACCGCCCCACCGCGCTCTGCTGCGTGGCCGGAGCGACCACGGTGACGTCAGCAAACGGCGCGAGCGCATTGTATGCCGCCCAGAGTCCCGTGGACGTGATCCCATCATCGTTTGTGAGCAGAATCCTGCGTTTCATCCTTGCATATAGGGGTAGTCGCCCCGAACCAAAAACCTGCCCGATCGTCAGGGTCATCTGTTGGGCGATCAATCATATACTGGAATGAAGGTCTTTCTCGCCGAATACACCGTCTGCAACGACCCCGACCTTGCGCCGGAGGGCGCCGCGATGCTTGATACGCTCGCCGGGAGTTTTGAACGCTGCGGCCACGAGGTGATCACCCCGGAGAAGCCTGATCTCGAGGCCGAGATCCGGAGACTGGCCCCGCAATCCGATGCGGGACTGGTCATAGCACCGGATCATCTCATATTTCGCTACACCCATCTCCTCGAGCAGTTCACCCACAACATCGGTTGCGGGAGCATGAACGCGGCGGTCTGCGCAAACAAACAGCGGACGGCGGCGATCCTCTCCCGGAACGGCATACCCGTTCCTCCACCTCCCGCCGCTGGGGGGCGCAGGGTCGTCAAACCGATCATGGGCTGCGGCTCCCGTGGGGTCAGGCTGACGGAGGGTGAACCCGGCGAGGGCGAGTTTGCCGAGGGTTACGTCGATGGGGAGGCGCTGAGCGTGAGCCTGGTGGGGAGCCGGGTGACCGGCAACGTCTGCGAGTTCTACTCGGGCGCCCCGCCGCTCCTGCTCGCGATCAACCGCCAGGAGATCGCTGTCAGCGACGACGGGCTGTTTCACTACATGGGGGGCGAGACCCCTGTCCACCCGGCGCGGGAGGACGAGATAGTCGAGGCCGCCGTCAGGACGATGAACGTTCTCGGTTGCCAGGGGTATGCCGGGATCGATCTCATCGCCGGTGACCGGATCTACGTCCTGGACGTCAACCCGAGACCCACTACAAGCCTTGTCGGGATTGCGGCCGTCATGAAGGAGGAGATCGCCGATATCCTCATCAGAGCATCGTATGGCGACGCCCCCGGAGAGGTGCACCTCTCCGGCAGGGTGCGGTTTGACAGGGACGGGGTGATCCACAGGCTATGATCGGGATCGATATAGGGGGGGCAAACCTCAAGATCGTCGATGAAGACGGCGTCCATATCCATTACTGCCCCCTCTGGCAGGGTGCGCCGCTGGCCGAACTTCTCAGAGACT
>DAFR01000001.1:5305-7287 GCA_002497965.1 Methanomicrobiaceae archaeon UBA436
ACCAAGATGGAGGGGATCCGCTGGATCGTGGGGACTGTACTGGAGGTCATCCCCGACGCCCTCTTCTACGGCATCGACGCCGCCTTCCACACCCGCCCCGTCCCCGAACTCGCGGCGGCCAACTGGCTGGCCTCGGCCGATTACCTCCGGGAGGACTACCCCGATGCCATCCTCCTGGATGTCGGGAGCACAACCGCCGATATCATACCACTGAACCTTTTTGACGATCTGAAGGGGCTGACCGATACCCGGCGGCTCCAGAAGCACTACCTCGTCTACACGGGGCTGCTCCGGACAAATGTTGCAACCCTCCTCCGCTCGGTCACGCTCGATGGGACGGTGACCCCTGTGAGCACCGAGTACTTCGCCTCAAGTGCCGATGTCCACCTTGTGCTCGGCCAGATCACCTCCGGCGATTACACCGTCCCCGCGCCGGATTCCGGCGAGAAGACCGTCGATGCGGCGCTCCGGAGGCTGGCCAGGGTTGTCTGCGCAGACCTTGACGAGATAGGCAGAGAGGGGGCGCTCGAGATCGCCCGGCAGTTCTGGGAGGTCCAGCGTACGATGATCGCAGCCGCTCTGGAGCGCGTTCAATCCAGGAGCGGTGCGGCGGGGGTGATAACAGCCGGGATAGGCGCGGATCTATTTGCCCGTGAACTCGGCGGTGTCACGCTGAAGGCAGAGATCGGGGATGCAGCGGACGCGCTGCCGGCATACGCGGTCAGGGAGGTGGCGCTCCGGTGAACCGGTGGGGGCTGAGCCTGCTCCTGCTTGCGGGATCGCTTGCCATCACGCTCATAGCGCTGGCGTTCGGGTTCCCGTTCTTCTTTCTCTTCCTATTCATACCGCTGATACCGTTCCTTGGGCGGCCGGCCGGGGTGAAGCGGTGTCCGGTCTGCGGCTGGGAAACCACAGGCCGCGAGCGCTTCTGCCCCTACGATGGGACCCCCCTTGCGGTTGAGGGTGAGGGTTGCCAGGTTCAGCAGGGAGAGCGGTAACTGCAGACCAAAGACGTCTGTTGCGGGTATGGCACCAAACTCAAACTCGCGGGAGGCGTAGTTCCTGATCGTCCCCCGGTCGACGACCAGCCGCATCTCACGCAGGTATTGCGCCACCCGGTTGAAGGGCATCTGCTGCGCGAGGAGAACACACAGGTCAACGATGGGCGAGGCAAGACGGGTATTGGGGTAGAAGGGGGCGTCGGCGCAGCAGAGAGAGCCGCAGTCCTGGCAGCGGAACCGTTTCACCATGACCCTGATGGTGCGCCTCTTCCCGTCCTCGATTACGACGGCAAACCGTTTCGCCCGCATATCGTAGCCTTTCACATCGCCGCCGCAGTGCGGGCAGGAAGCCAGGTCGGTGAAGGCCACACCGTCCATCGAGTCGAGAGCGTTCACCACAAGGTCAACAAGCATCGGTGATACAGGCAGTCTCTTCTTCACGAAAGCAACTCTCCCATACAGGTATGCAGGATCTGGTAGGCGCCCACCACTATTAACACCTTCCAGTGGTTCCGACACCGGTTCCGTTGCGGCAGCATGGAGACGATGCCGCTCCATACCCCACCCGGCGGGGTGTGCGGGATCTGGCCGTGGCTGCGGTATAAGCATAAACCCGTTTAAAGAACTGTTTTAAGAAAATACGGCATATAATAAGGCAGCCGGCGCGCTTAGTGGATTTTAACCGGTAAAAAATACATTGAGAGCAATTACAGACTGTTTTGATTCACCACCGTGGAACACGATGGAAGAAACCCACACTTATTCATCAAAAATCTGGAAGTTAATCACTATAATTAAATATACCTAACCCTGTATTTGTACGTATCCGAGGTTTTACCATGGATTTCAAGTATGTACAGACAACATGCCCCTACTGCGGTACTGGCTGCAGTTTCAACCTCGTCGTGAGGGATGGAAAGGTTGTCGGCACACAACCTTACGACCGCTCACCCGTCAACGAGGGAAAGGTATGCCCCAAGG
>DAFR01000031.1:0-3657 GCA_002497965.1 Methanomicrobiaceae archaeon UBA436
CAGGACGATCGTATTAAGAGTTCTCAGCACGAAAATTCTCATCCCTGCCAACCTCCCGGTGAAATGATGCCTGACGATAAATCCAGCCCTATGGGGTTATTCAAGAAATACCTGGCCAATAAACGGATTTTCCAGAATAGAGAAGTTCTCCGGCATAATTATCGCCCCCAGATCCTTCCTCACCGGAAGCCCCAGATCGATGAACTGGCCTCAATACTCGCACCGGCACTAACAAACGAGACCCCTTCAAACATTCTGATCTACGGGAAGACGGGAACAGGGAAGACGGCATCTGTACACTATGTGGGAGCAGAACTCGAGAATGCCAGTTCCCTCTCCGGGACAAAGTGCAGGGTCGTTCACCTGAACTGTGAGGTGATCGACACACAGTATCGCGTTCTTGCTCAGATCGCAAACAGCCTGGATGACCTTGATGCCCATCCGAGCGACAGCCCCAGGAATCTCATCCCTATGACCGGTTGGCCGACCGACCAGGTCTACGCCGAACTCAAGAAGCAACTGGAGAGCGGCGGTGGGGTTGTGGTGATAGTCCTTGACGAGATCGACAAACTCGTCAAGAAGAGCGGGGATGACACCCTCTATAACCTCACCCGGATCAACTCTGACCTCCGACTTGCAAAGGTCAGCATCATCGGGATCTCAAACGACCTCCGTTTCACCGATTTTCTCGACCCGCGTGTCCTATCCTCCCTCTCTGAGGAGGAGATCGTCTTTCCCCCATATAACGCCCCTCAACTCTGCGACATCCTCCAGCAGAGGGCGGATTTAGCTTTCATCGACGGCGTGCTTGACGGCGCGGTCATCCCTCTCTGCGCGGCGCTTGCTGCACAGGAGCACGGTGATGCCCGGCGAGCGCTTGACCTCCTCCGGGTCTCAGGCGAACTTGCGGACCGCGAGAATGCAGACCGCGTGACCGAGAAGCATGTCCGGATGGCCCAGGAGAAGATCGAGACCGATAGCATGGTCGAGTGCATCTCAACCCTACCCACACAGAGCAAGGTGGTCCTTTACGCTATGCTGTTCCTCGAGAGGATGGGGAAACGGATCTTCACGAGCGGGGAGGTCACCGTGGTCTACCGTGAGATCGCCCGGATCATCGATCTCGATGTCCTGACGCACCGCCGGATCACGGATCTCATATCCGAGCTCAATATGCTCGGCGTGATAAACACCCGGGTCGTCTCGCGGGGGCGTTACGGCAGGACGAAGGAGATGTGGTTTGATGCGGCAACGAGCAAGATCGAGGAGGTCGTTACGCGCGACCCCCGGCTTGATGATGAGAGGCTCAAACAACTCGATATCAATCGACTCAGAGTAATGTTAAGGTGAAACTCATGGACGAGAAGGATCGTATCCTCCTCCATCTGCTGGAGGAGAACTGCCGCACTCCGATAACCGAACTTGCGGTGCTGGCTGAGATGAGCGAGCAGGATGTGAAGGACAGGATCACCTGGCTGGAATCCACAGGTGTCATACGTCGTTATGGGGCGGTCATCGACTGGGAACGGGCAGGCGACGGCAATGTAACCTCGGTGATCGATCTGAAGGTCTCACCCGAGCGCGACTTCGGTTATGACAGGATTGCCGAGCGGATCGCGCGGTTCCCTCAGGTCCGTTCGCTCAGGTTGATGACCGGTGCATACGACCTCCAGCTCCTGGTAACAGGATCGAGCATGCATGAGATCGCCAGGTTCGTGGCCGAGGAGATCGCCCCCATGGATCGGATCCGGGAGACTGCGACACACATCACGATGAAGACCTACAAGGAGAACGGCACCACCTTCGCCGAGCGCGAAGAGGTCGAACGCCTCCCATACTCCTTCTGAGGTGAGGCCGTTGCGGTGTTTCGTCTCGGAGCGGGCCAGCGCCATACCGCCGTCGGGCATACGGAAGTTCTTTGATATAGCCCAGACGATGGAGGACGTCATATCACTTGGCGTCGGCGAACCGGACTTTGTGACACCCTGGTGTGTCTGCGAGGCTGCCATATACTCTATCGAGCAGGGGTCGACCGCCTACACCTCGAACAAGGGGACGCCACAACTCAGGGGTGCCATAAGCCATTACCTTGATGCCAGATTCGGTACCGCCTACGATCCGGAGGAAGAGATCATCGTGACCTGCGGCGTCTCGGAGGCGGCTGATATTGCCATTCGGGCTGTCGTTGATCCCGGCGACGAGGTGCTTGTCGCCGAACCCTGTTACGTCTCCTATATCCCCTGTGTCACACTTGCCGGCGGGACGCCGGTGCCTGTTCCGTGCCGGGCAGAGGATGAGTTCCGGATGGCGGCCGATGCGATTGCAGAGAAGATCACGCCACGGACGAAGATCCTGATCGCAAACTTCCCTAACAACCCGACCGGTGGGGTGATGGGGGAATCGGACTGGCGGGCCATCGCCGATCTCCTGGTTGACAATGACCTGCTCCTGATCAGCGATGAGGTCTACGCCGAGTTAACCTATGAAGGCGACCACTTCTCACCTGCGAGGATCCCGGAGATCCGCGACCGGACGATCACCCTGAATGGGTTCTCAAAGGCTTTTGCCATGACAGGGTGGAGGATCGGCTACCTCTGCGCCCCGCAGGAGATCACAGCGGCGGCGTTGAAGATCCACCAGTACGTCGCGCTCTGCGCCCCTGTCATGGGGCAGGTTGCGGCCTACGAGGCGCTCCGGATCGGGGAGGAGGAGAAGGACGCAATGGTCAGGGAGTATCGTCTCAGGCGCAACCTCTTTGTTGACGGGCTGAACAAACTCGGTCTCTCCTGCCACCTCCCGAAGGGTGCATTCTATGCCTTCCCCTCGGTGGAGAGCACTGGTATGAGCGATACGGAGTTTGCAGAGGCGCTTCTGCGTGAGCAGCATGTGGCGGTCGTCCCCGGAAGCGTTCTCGGCCCTTCCGGTGTCGGGCACGTGCGGTGTGCCTACGCGGTCTCACGCGATGACCTCAAGGAGGCTCTTTCCAGGATGGAGGCCTTCCTTGAATCACATAAATTATCGGAACGGGTCTCCTAAAATCAAAATCGAAACCAATTTAGGAGAGATCCCCGTACCTGCAATCGTCTATCTGCTGTCCGACGGAGGAATGACTCCCGGAGAACCCCTTTGTTTCCACTGGAGATGTGAATTTATTCCTGGATCACGGTGGGTGTGGTTCGCGCTGTGGTCATACCCCAGGTATGCCTTCAGGTTGGAGGACGGCAGGTAGAACTCCGATCTTTTATCTGTCTACCAGGCGGGTGATCTTGCTGTAATTCAGTCTCCTCTTCGGAGCTGGAAATCCCTGTATGCGCTCGGCGCCGGGCGCAGGGAGGAGATCTCCAGTGGAAACGAAAGCGTCATGGCGGCGCAGGCCTCCTGCGGTGGGAGGAAAAAAGTTATCGTTTGATCCCCTTTCCGACAGAGAAGGCTTTTCCAAGCGGTTTCCCATGCCCATAGTACTCCTGCCGGATGGAGTCGTAGGCAAATGGTCGGATCTTCTCGAGATCGGGTCTGCCATCCTCCCCCAAGACCCCCTCGTCCACTTTCACGTCCAGGATCTCGCCGATGAACTGGGTGTGCACGCCGATCTCGACCGTCTGGAGAAGGCGGCATTCGAGGACGACGGGGAACTCCCCCACGTAGGGGGCGTTCACC
>DAFR01000031.1:3709-12523 GCA_002497965.1 Methanomicrobiaceae archaeon UBA436
AAGTAGTCGGTCTCCCTGATGTAGTTGACGGATGGGATACTGATCGTGAACTCGCGCTGCTCGACCAGGTTTTCGTAGGTCTGCCTGGCCTTCTGAACCGAGACCGCTACCGCTGGCGGACGCGATGAGCAGATCCCTCCCCATGCCGCGACCATGGCGTTTGGTCGGCCGCTGGCATCGTAGGTTCCGATCACCAGTACCGGATGAGGGTAGAGGACAGTACGTGGGCCGATTGACTGTTTCTTCATGGGAATACGGTTCGTCTCCCGACCTGGATAAACCTTTTCGAACCCGGCGAGGCGTGTCCTGCTGGTGAACGGTCTCATCTCACGCGCTACCCACCGCTCCTTTCTTCTGTTGCTGCACCGAGCGGAAGAGGAAAAACCCTACGATTATAAACGTTGCTATAGGCGAGAGCCAGGCGGGGATACGGAACCCGAAACTGTCCGCGAGCATGATCGTCCCCAGCACCAGGATGGAATACATCGCCCCGTTTTTGAGGTAACAGTATTTCCTGATCTGGTCGACGCCCCTGACGGTAAGTTCCCTTACTACGAATGCCCCGACACCGTTTCCTATCAGGATAAGAGGGACAGAGAGGGTGAAAGCAAACGCCCCGATGACTCCATCGATCGAGAACGTTGCATCAAGTACCTCGAGGTAGGCAAGTTTAGAAACATCAGACATACCTGACCCCATCATACGGGCCTCCTGCACCTCGGCGTTCTTTCGGAAACCGTGGACGATGAAGAAGACAGTGGAACCGAGCACGGCTGCGAAACCCATCATGGTGCTGATCTGGAGGGCAAACCAGACTATAACAGAAAGCAGGATCGAGGCGATGGCATAGAACCAGACGGCCTGCCTGGAGAAGAAACGCTCGCTCCTGAGGTAGCAGTTCTTCTCCTCCGCAAAGAGCCAGTGAAAGAAGAGGAGAATGAGGAACATCCCACCAAATATCAGGAGGATCGGGGCGGACTCTTCGACCGCGGACACTACGGCAGGATCGCTTGAGAAGGTTGCGAGCAGCGCTTCAATGGGCCCAAGCGAGGGTGTCGTCATCCAGACGATAAACCACGGCAACAACCCGCGGACAACAAAGACAGCAATGATCAGACCCCAGACAAGAAACCACCTGCGGGCCCTTTGGCTCATCGTTGCGAGGACGTCGGCGTTGATGATTGCGTTATCTACGCTTGAGACCGTCTCGAAGACGATGAGGCCTGCAATGGTAAGGAGTATCAACAGCCAGTCCATTATGCGGCTGTAGAGTCTGCTGCTGATTGTATATTAAAGATGGGATAAGACGAAGAGCGGGAGCAGTTCGTATACGGCTAATGTCGAAGCAGAGTTGCCTGTGGGAGACGGTTAGGGGGGAATGTCATGATCCTGGAGAACAGTGGATCCCCCGGGCCTTTCAGTTGATGGGCGGTGCGGCGAATCAAAAGATGGAGCCGCGAGAGGCTGGCCGCCATCTCGCTTGAAGATCATTTTCCTGTATCCCCGCAGCAAGCCACCTACTCTTCGGCAAAGGCTATGGCCTCACCGACCTGTTTTATCGACCCGCGAATAGCCATGACCATCTCATCCCAGGTCGAGCCTGCTTCGATCTCAACCTCACGGTCAAGCGCATACACCCGGAATAGGTAGGCCTCAGGTTTACCGGCGTCTGGCGCGGGCCCCCGGTAACCGAGGGTGCCGAAATCGTTCTCGCCCTGAACGGCACGAAGCGGTGAGTCCACCTCACCGCCGGGAGGGAACCCTTCCGGGATCTGGGGGACCGCAGGGAGGTTCCAGATGACCCATGCCACCCGTGAGGCCCCATCCTCCGGGCATGCCATCACCATGACCGCAAGTGACCTGATCTCCGGGAGAAGCCCCTCAACCCGGATCGGCGGTGAACGGTTTGCCCCTCTGCTGGTGTATTCCTCGGGAAAAACCTCAAAATCCAGTTTCACAATCAGTTTCTCCATAATGTCCGGCTCCGTTGATACTCTTTCTGGAAGCAGGAGATAAAAAAGGTTCGTAACACTTCATCTTGAGCAGTGGCGGTGGTCTCGCCGAATCCGAGGACGTGCCCGCGCATTGCGTTGATGGTGTCCTGCTTCAGAGCGCCTGCAGGCAGATTCGAGCATCCCGTCAAGCCCGTGCCGTGGACCTTGAAGAGGTAGCGATGAATCTCGCCACGCAGCAGGCAGGAGGGGGCCGCGCAGGCCGATGGTCCCATAATCGTTTGATAACCTCATGTCTTCTGGAGCGGTGGGGGCGATACCAATAACTTCCAGGAGATCGATGATCAACCGGAAGATGACGAAAAATGGTGAGGGACCTGGGGATACGGCCGTGAACCCCGGTGCGGATGCGCTGATGGTCTACACCGACGGCGCTTCCAGGGGGAACCCTGGAGATGCCGCGTGGGCTTACGTGATCGTGCGTGACGGTTCCGTCGTGGCCTGGCGTTCGGGCTACCTGGGTAAGACGACCAACAACGTTGCCGAGTACCATGCCATCATCAACGCTCTTCGCACCGCCCGGGAGTTAACCACCGGCAGCGTCGTGGTAAGGTCGGACTCGGAACTTGTCGTCCGCCAGGTCACCGGCCGCTACCGCATCAGAAAGGAGCACCTTGCCGGTCTTGCCGAGGAGGTGTGGCGGCTGATGCGGGATTTCACCGAGGTCCAGTTTGAGAGCGTCCCGCGTGAACACCCCTGTATCCAGGTGGTGGACCGTCTCTGCAACGAGACTCTCGATGCAAGGCCGCATGTAAAGGAGTGAGCGCGGCATGGAAAGGATAGAGTGCATCCCGATAGGGATCGTCCGCTCTCCCTACACAGAGCCTGGTGACGCCCCCCGGCAGGGACGGCTGGTGGATACCGTCGCGGAGATCCATGTCCATGACGCCTGCGCCGCCGGTCTTGAAGGCATCGAGCGCAGCAGCCATCTCATAATCCTCTACTGGCTCGACCGCGCGGAGCGTGGGCAACTCTACGCAAAGCCCCCGGGAGAGTCCCGGGAACGGGGGGTCTTCTCCACCCGCTCGCCCGCCAGGCCAAACCCTATCGGTTTTGGGGTTGTCGACCTGATCGGGAGGGAAGGAAACGTCCTCCTGGTCAGGGGGCTCGACGCCCTGGATGGGACACCGGTGCTCGACATCAAACCCTACTCCCCCGAGATCGACTGTGTCCCGGAGGCAACGGGCGGGTGGCGCATCAAAAAATAGGCCCGGTCAGGGGATGGCCGCCCCGTCCTCCCCAATGCCGAGTTCGCGGAGTTTCTCGGGCGTGGGACGCCCCTCCAGGTCCCATCCCCTGACCTGGTAATACTCATCCAGGAGTGGCTCGCGTTCCCAGACCCGGCCGCTCGGAGCGCCTTCGGTGAGCGGCTCCCTGAGAAGCCTTGGCGGCAGCGTATCGTCCTCCCGGCTGCACCCTGCTTTCAGGTTGAAGATCTTCTGCATGTTCCAGATCCGTTCACCTATCCGGAGCACCTCCGCGGCATCGATATCATAACCGGTGATCGCCGAGGTCATCGCCCCATAATCTGCCGCACCGAGCGGGAAAGAGGTAAAGAGGCAGCTACCCGAAGAGTCGATGAAAGCCGTGAGGTCCTGGAACGTCTTTGTCCAGACCGCCTTCCCCTCACTTGAGTAAGGATCGAGTTTCTCCGGAGACCCCAGCACCTCGGGTGCGATCAGGTAGGCATAGACGTGGTCACCGCCCCTGACCGAGGTCGCGTAGGCAAGGCCGTGCCCCTGCAGCCCTCGGGGGTCGTAGGCCGGGAGTTCCTGCCGCTTGACACTCATGGAGAGTTCCGGGTGCCCGTGTTTTCTCGCGAACCGGAACGAGCCTTCGGCAAGTTCGTCGCCGATACCCTCGCGGCAACCTATCCTCTGGACAAGGTCGAGCATCAGTTCCGCGTCGCCGAACCGGATCTCATCCTGGATGTAGCCCCTCTCCGAGAGTTCCATGGCGCATGCGATCGTCGATCCAGTTGAGATAGTGTCAAGCCCGAGATCGTTGCAGAGGTTGTTTGCCTCCACAACGGCAGCCAGGTCGTCGATCCCGCAGTCCGGGCCGAACGCCCAGATAGTCTCGTACTCGGGCCCGGCCGTCCGCTTCCCCTCAACCTCGACGTCGCGGCCGCACCGGATGATACAGCCATGGCACCCCATCTTCCCGACAAGGATGCTTTCGGCCATCCGCTCGCCAGAGACCTTCTCCGCGGCAGGGAAATGCGCTGTCTGGAAGTTCCTGGTCGGCAGGATGTAGTTCTCGTTGATGATGTTGACAAGGACGGCGGTCCCGAAACCCGGCAGCCCCTCGCCCGAGATGGGGTTCTCGCGGATCCTATCCGCCATCTCTCTCTTCAGGGCGGTGAAACGGTCGTGGTCGGCGACGGTGATCCGGCCGTTTCCGCTTGCGGTGACGGCTTTCAGGTTCTTCGATCCCATCACCGCACCGAGACCGCCGCGCCCGGCGGCCCGCGAGGTCTCGTTGATGATGGCGGCGAACCGGACGAGGCGTTCACCGGCGGGGCCTATACAGGCCACGCTGAGAGCGGGATCGCCCATCTCTTTCTGGAGAGCTGCGGTGACCTCGCCAGTCGTCATCCCCCAGAGGTCAGAGGCGTCCCGGATCCAGGCTTCTCCATCATCGATGTGGATGTAGACCGGCTTCTCCGCCCGACCATGGATCACGATTGCATCGTAGCCGGCGCGTTTCAGGCTGGTGCCAAACTTTCCGCCGGAGTTCGAGCTGCTCAGCGTCCCGGTCAGTGGAGATTTTGCTATGACACCGTAGCGCGACCCCACCGGAAGACCGCTGCCGGCAAGCGGCCCGGTGGCGATCACCAGGACGTTCTCCGGGCTGAGCGGGTCGATGCCAGGGTCGACCAGATCCTGGAGGATCCGGACGCCGAGCCCTCTCCCTCCGATGTATGCCCGTCTCCATCCCTCTGGAAACGGTTCCTCTCTCATCTCCCCGGTCTCCAGGTTGGCGTGGAGGATCTTCTCTGCGTATCCGTTCATGGTTTTCACAAACCCAGATGACTCTTTACGGGGTTATAAGGCTGCTGGACGCGGAAAAGGGTTAACTCTTGCATGAAAGAAAGGAGATCTTTCACACCGGGCTCGCGGGAGCGATACCGATAAGACCAATGGATCTTCTACCACCATTGTAAAGCAGGGGAGTGGATCTGGTTTGCAGACTACGGGAGAGGGAGGCACCATAACCGTGAGGGTCAGGACGTTTGCAATGCTCAGGAAGGCCCTCCCGGCGGAGGAGGATCTCGTCCTGCCAGCAGGATCGAATCTCGGCGATCTGCTCGATCAACTCACCGCCAGGTATCCCGGGGCCGCGGATCTCATATTCGCCCCCGAAGGCGGGCTCAGGCGGTACATCAACATCCTGAAGAACGGCAGGAACATCCATTTCAGTGGGGGTCTCGAGACACCGCTTGAGGACGGCGATACAGTTGCCATATTCCCGCCCGCCGGTGGCGGGTAGGCCTTATTCGAAGCACCACCCTGGCAGCAGAACTGGAAAAATTGCCAGCACCTATACCTTTTTGTTGCATTTGACGCTAACAATATAAGGTACTTTTAGACCCTTTTCACGAAGAGAGGATACCTGGCATGACTCAGACAAACGAACCCACTAACGAGACCTGTGCGGGAAACTGCACCGCCTGCCCGTCCGCGACGAAGTGCGACGACCCGAGGAACACTGCCGAACCAAAGGGCCTCCCTCCGAAAGCCGAGATCAGCGTCAAGCACGTCGTCCTGGTCCTCTCCGGGAAGGGCGGTGTCGGGAAGAGCACGGTCTCGGCAAACCTCGCCTACGCACTTGCCAACCGCGGCTATGCCACAGGGCTTATCGACCTTGATATTCACGGTCCGGACATCCCGAAGATGCTCGGGATCGAAGATGCCAGACTTCAGTCTTACGACGGTAAGGTCATCGAGCCAGTCAGGGTCACCGGAAACCTGGCAGTTGTTTCGATGGCCTTCCTGCTTCCTGAGCGCAACACCCCTGTGATCTGGCGCGGTCCCATGAAGATGGCGGTGATCCGCCAGTTCCTGGAGGATGTCAACTGGGGCGACCTTGACTACCTGATCGTCGACCTCCCGCCGGGAACCGGTGATGAGGCGCTCACCATCGCCCAGCTCGCCCCGAACATAGCCGGCGCGGTCATCGTCACCACGCCGCAGGACGTCGCAATACTTGACTCGAGCAAGGCGGTCGAGTTTGTTAAGAAACTCGAACTTCCGGTGCTCGGGATAGTCGAGAACATGAGCGGATTTGTCTGCCCCCACTGCAAGGCGGAGATAGATATCTTTGGCAGGGGCGGCGGGAAGAGAGAGGCGGAGAACCTGGGTGTGCCTTTCCTCGGGTCCATCCCGCTGGATCTGGAAATGCGGCAGGCGGCAGACGAGGGGAGACCGTTTATCATCCGCAGGACCGGCGCGGCAGAGAGCCCGACCTGGAAGAGTTTTGATGCCATCATGCAGACCCTGGTCGACCAGATCGGCGATTGAGATGGATTACTCGAGGGTTCTCGCTGGACGGGAGGCTCCTCTCCCGATCTTTGCGCAGATTGTTGAGGCGCTCGAGGAGTTTGAGGAGTTTCCCTTCCTGCTCGAACCAATCTACCGCGAGGCCTCAAAACTAGAGGAGGAAGATCTCGACCGTCTCCGGTTCGGTCTTGTCCGCCTCCAGGTATACGCCGATATCCACCGCTACGAAGATGTGGAGGTGGCGCAGCGGATGAAGTATGTGGGCACAACTCTTGAGCGGCTTCTCTTTGGCAGGCTTCTCCTGGAGGGAGAGGTTGAGATGCAGCAGTGCTGACGACCCGAGACTCCCGGCACATGAAGTAACCCCAGATATCCTTTATCAGCCGAGGCACTCAAACCAGTAACTTCTGGCTGTGCCCTGGTTTGATGGCCACCGCGGGCGGTTTCGGGGGCGAGAAAGGATTTTCATCGTGGGTTCCCGGCTGGATCCACATAGATCTCATCTTGCGCCCCGGGCAAAGGTTTGATGGGGCGGGATGAGGCCGCGGTAGCGGCCGGGCGGCGGGGGTGGTCGACGAAAGATGTTTTTTAGCAGAGGGCGTGTAGAGACAGGGAGTGGACGTTTCCGTTCCATTTCCCGGCACAGCCCCCCCGGATGGCGATTCCTCCCTCGATACACTATCATGGCGCGGGTTTTCGCATGAAAATCCAATCGAGATCGGAAACGGTGTCCGCAGGCTGTTGCGTTCCAGACGCGACATACCAGCGGCGATCGCACCCCGCTGTTCTTCATCAGTTGAGACAGTAGTCGCCTCTCGGCCTCATAGCGGTTTTCATCAGAACGCAGAAAAAAAACTACATGATGCCCACAAGGCCACATGCATACCAGATGAAAATATCTAGAGGGCCATTTTCATACGAAAGAGTTTTCAGTATGTCGCCAGGTAACGGTCAAGTTCCCAGGGGTGGACTGCAGTCCTGTATGCGTCCCACTCGGCGTTGGTGACGCTCGTTAAGGCTTCCAGAACGTGATGGCCAAGAGCCTCACAGATCAGGTCGTCGGCGAGCAGCGCCTGGTGCGCTTCATAGAGATCGCATGGCAGAGTATCGATCCCGGCATAACCCCGCTCAGCGGGTGTCATCTGGTAGATGTTCTTATCAACACCGTTAGGGGGTTCGATCTTGTTGCGCACACCATCCATACCGGCCGCGAGCATCGCGGCGAAGGCGAGGTAGGGGTTGCAGGTCGGGTCGGGGCTGCGGAACTCGACCCGGGTGCTGTTGCCGCGCGGCGCCGGGACGCGGACCAGGGCCGAGCGGTTGCTGGCGCTCCAGCTGACGTAGCATGGCGCCTCGTAGCCCGGGACGAGCCTCTTGTAGGAGTTGATCGTGGGGTTCGCGATCCGGGTGATGGCCGGTGCGTGTTTTAGCAGCCCGCCGATGAAGTGGAGACAGGTCTCTGAGATCTGGATTGGAGCGTCCGGGTCAAAGAACGCGTTTTTGCCGTCTTTTGCAAGCGAGCAGTTGGTGTGCATCCCACTCCCGCAGATCCCGTATATTGGCTTTGCCATGAACGACGCGTGCAGCCCGCGCATAAGTGCAATCGTCTTTGCGGCGAACTTGAATGTGATGACGTTGTCTGCTGTGCGGAGGGCGTCGCTGTACTTGAAGTCGATCTCGTGCTGGCTCTCGGCGACCTCGTGGTGCGAGGCCTCGATCTCAAATCCCATCTCGGTCAGGGCGAGGATTATCTCGCGCCTGACATCCTCGGCAAGGTCGGTCGGCGCGAGGTCGAAGTAGCCGCCGACATCCTGGAACAGCGTGGTCGGTCTGCCATCGATCATCTTGAAGAGGAAGAACTCCAGTTCCGGGCCGGTGTTGAAGACGAAACCGTCCTTTCCGGCGTCCTCCATCGCCCGCCGGAGCACGTAGCGCGGGTCACCCTCAAAAGGTCTGCCGCTGGCCTTGTAGACATCGCAGATGAAACGAGCCTCCGCGTAATCCGCTGGCTGCCAGGGCAGCAGGGTGTAGGTTGAGAGGTCTGGTTTGAGGATCATGTCGGACTCCTCTATCCTGACGAACCCCTCGATCGACGACCCGTCAAACCCTATACCGCCGGTCAGCGCCTTCTCGGCCTGTTTTACCGGGATCGCCACGTTCTTGGGCATGCCCAGGAGGTCGGTAAACTGAAGGCGGAGGAATCGGACTTTATCCTGCTCGATGCGCTCGAGCATCGTGGAGGTGGCATCTCGGGACATGTGGAAATCAACATCTACCCGATGGAGTAAATACCTGTTGAC
>DAFR01000031.1:12542-18069 GCA_002497965.1 Methanomicrobiaceae archaeon UBA436
GGGAGATCGTCAGGATCGCTCTCCATGGTGCAAGAGGCCAGGGATAGCGTTCATGACTCTCATGCGAAATGCGGCGTCCGGTTCGCGGCCATCAGATCGGCGATCTGAGTGTATAAAATCACCCCCTCTTCCGGGAGTACGCGCGGGGACGATCAAGCCGGTTAACCCATGCTCTTGATTCACTTGCGTTAAATGTCCTCTGTAGACCTCTGCCATCTAGCCGGGGCGGGACACAACCCTTTCCGGTCTCAAACCAGTCACCAGCGTCATCATCTCTCGCAAAAATCCTTGCCGCCCAATGAGAGGTTTACCAGACCCGGTTGCAGCAGCCCGATGCTGTTGTTCGATAGCCTCCGTTGTGTCGCACCGGTTTCGGAGTGATCAAATTAAATAGATCTAATACCAACAAACTTGTGTTACACCTCCCTCCTCCCGCGACTCCGGAGGAGAAATCTCCGGTATCCTGGGGATCCGGGCGGCCGTGGGATCTGTAACGTCACCGGCAAAGACACAACCGGAGGTAAGGTTAAGAATGGCACGTTATTATGGATACTCTCCGAAAGGCACCGTGAATAGTGCCGTGGACTCATTTGAATCGAGAACGCAGATTCCTGGCCCCGGCGGGATGCTGTTAGGGACGGTCTACGTGGATATAAGCGACGAAGAGTGGGCTGTTGCAATTGCTTATGGCAGAGCGCACCACCCCGGCATTCGGGGTCCTGAACCCGTCTATGAGGTCAGGTACACCTACCGGCCGGAAGGGGAAGGCGCGATAAAGAGGCTTGACACGCGGAAGGGTACTCCGTCCACCGTTACGGTCGGCCCCCTCCTCTCAGTGGACGAGTTCGTGGTCCGGGCTCTTGACGACGAGAAGAAGCGGATCGTCGGCACGGGCCTGTAAAGCAATCTCCTGCGCGGCATAGGCCGCACACCCCCGGGGATCATGGCATCTTCGGGGTTGTGACCGCTCTGGAGAACCCGCCGGTTCGGGATGGCAGGGAGAGTCTCTCACCTCCGTGCTGCCATCCTTTTTATCCTGGCAAGAGGCGATGCGCGGTCCAGGAACCGTGAGAGGAAGACAGCAAACTCCTCATCCCAGCACTCAGCGCCGGTCCCCACGCTCCATCCCTCTTCCATAGAGCGCCGGACGTGCTTTCCAAGCGCGATGTCAAGGATGACGTTTGACCGCAGCAGATCGATGGCCCGGGTAAATCTGCGGCCCACCTCAACCACGTATCGCCCCTCCTCGATGTATGGCCCGGCAAAGACCTCTTTCCTGACATACTTCTCCAAGAACTTCCGGGAGTTCTCCCTCGACCAGAGCGGCGGGCCGATATGCCTGCGCATAACCGGCACGGTTTCTGCCATCAGTTCAAAGAGCAGCATGCACCGCTTCTCCCTCATGCAGACGTCGGTACGGTTCACCGGAAACCCGCTCCTCTCCAGGAGGTCGCGTATGGACTCGGCAGATTTCCGTAGTTGAGGCACCACCGTATCTGGGGTGAGATCGGGTGTTTCGAAGGTGATAGAATATAGGTAGGTCCCCCTGGCAGAGAGGAGGCGGGAGAAGACCACCGGGGTTAGCGCCGGTGCGGGCGGGCGGCAGAAGAACGCTTCCGAGGGCTCCTCGAGGTAACCGCGTGCAACCTCCACGAACTCAAACATCCGCGAAAGCGATAGCGCCGCCGCGACGTTCCTCCCCGGGTCGACCGGATCGATCACCACGAGGGGGTCGTCGAACTCCTTCGTCCCGTGTCCCTCGATATCTATCACCTCCCCCGGTTTCCAGCTGGCTGCGGCTTCGAGGAGAGGGTGGAACCCCCCGTAGTAGATCGTCAGTATCTCGCAGAGGTAACCGGAGAACCCGCCGGTCATATGGTCTGAACCGTAGACCCCGCCGGCCTTTGCAAACTGCTTTAATAGGAGGACGTCGTCGACGTAGCCATCGATATGAGCAAGGACATAGCGTGTATGGAACGGCGTTCGGTCAACGGCGCTCTTGATCTCGGTCGCGCTCGCTACTGCGTAGCAGGGGACGAGATCGATATCCAGAGAATCTATCGTTGCGTTGAGATACGGGTGTTCTGCGTACTTCTCGCGCCACGTTGCGCCGAACTCTTCCGCGATCCGGCGTGCTAGCGATAGCCCCTCATCCTGCAGTTCCTGGCGGGAGAGGGAGGTGTCAAAGAGAATGAAGATGTCCAGGTCACGGTCACCTCGGACGAAGGTATCCCTGGCGACCGAACCCACCATCATCGCTTTCGCCTTCCCCGACCGTTCAACCGCCTCGATCAGGCGCTCTCCCATCGCCCGGATGTAGGCCCGCTCCTCAGGTGTTGGACGGATCCTCCTGAGCACCTCCTCTTCACAGGGGAACCGCGTCAAAGCGTGACCTCCGCAAGGTCATCGTAGATCGGACCGCCGGGTGTCAGCGTGCTTTTCTTGAGTTTTACGGCGCTCACCAGACACCTCCCGAGCGGTTCGCGGGGTATACGACGCTCCACCTCCTTTGTGAGCGCGGGGTGGAGATCTTTTACGCGTGCAAGTGTTACATGGGGACGGAATGGACGCTTCTCCCTGGGGAACCCGAGCGGCTCGAGGAGGTCGTCCACCTGCCGGGCCAGGGCGGCGCTCTCCCCTGAGTCGGTGACGTCGCACCAGATCACCCGCGGTCTCCGCGGGTGGTTGCAAACTGCGTAACCGACCGTTATCTCAAAGGGTTCGGCGTTCGTCGCCCGGAGCGCCCCGATGATCGGCTCGATCTGCGACTGATCGACCTCTCCAAGGAACTTGAGCGTGAGATGGAGATTTTCGGGCTCGACTATGGCGAGTCGGCCGGGCGCCTCTCTCAGGATCTCCAGCGACTGGCGTGCGCTTTCGCGGATCTCCTCCGTCAGATCGATTGCAACGAACGTCCTGACCATATGTACCGTATTATCTTGCCTCACCATACAAAAGGTGATTGCCTATCCCTGCAAAACCGGCTTGAAGGAGGATGGGAGGCTGCAAGTCCACCGGCGTTCAGGATACCGGGTTTTGCCGTCCATTCCCCACTGCTCCGAAATGAATGATACGAACGATACCTGTTATAACGCTCCAGAACGAACCTATAGTGACCGAATGATCCGGGGGTATCATCATTTCCAATACAACGCAATTCATCGTATATACACTGGAATCCTGCCCGAATTGCGAGATCCTGAAAGAGTTTCTGGCCTCGAGAGGCGTGCCCTTCATCGAGTGCGACATGGCATCCGCTGAAGCGCTGACCGAGCTTCGCATGAACGGGGTATTCGTTCAGGAGGCGCCGGTGCTGCAGAAAGGTGACGCTTTCTATACGTCAGCCGACCTATTTCCCGGGGGTGTCTTCCAGGAAGACCTGGTCGCCGGTCTGATCGCGGAGGCATGAGGTTGAGCCGTAAGTCAACACAGACGACGCTGTTTGGGGAGTTTGTCCCCACATTCCCGAAGGTCAGAACCTCGCGGGGCTACCTTCTTGACTGGGACAGGAACCGGATCATCAGACAGATCGTGGAGGAGACCCGGCTTGTCGAGGTCTTCTACGGCTACAAGGGGGCCGATGAGGAGACTGCAAAGGAGATTGCCCGACTGGTCGAGAAGAAGATCCAGATGCTGGGACTCCAGTCGCTCTCAGGGCCGCTGATCCGCGAGATCGTCAACATGACGCTCCTTGAGCGCGGCCTGATCCCCTACCGCAACGTCTGCACAAGGGTGGGAACCCCTGTTTTCGATGCTCACCTCATCGATGTAGGGCGGGGGTTTGAGGCGCACGACAACGCCAACCTCCAGGAGAATGCAGAGACCTCACACAAGAAGAAGGCTGACAAGATAAGCAAGGAGCAGTACCTCCTGCAACTCCCCCCCGACCTTGCAGACCACCACCTCCGGGGGGATCTCCACATCCACGACCTGGAGTATTTTGGTACCCGGCCGTTCTGTATCGACGGGAGCACGGTCATACCCGTGCGGATGGAGGGCCGCACCCGGAGCATCCGTCCCGACGAACTCCCGATCGACGGTGATGAATGGCGCCCGGATGACCTCTCCGTGCTCACCCCAAAGGGCTGGAGACGCGTTACGAAGGTGACCCGTCGTCGGGTGAACCCGGGCGAGATGCTCAGGATCCGGACGTCGGGCGGGCGGTCGCTGATGGTCACCGGCGAGCACCGGATCCCGGTGCAGATCGCCGAAGGGATGACCGTCCGCCGTGCCGACGAAGTACGCACCGGGGACACTCTCTACAGGATCTCCGCGACCGACGCCCTCCGCGGGGAGACGATCGAGGCGATCGATCTCGTGCGGGAACTGCCCGTCTCGGTGCCGGCCCACCTCCTCGAGAACGTCTACGTCCGCGGTGCTCAGGAGATCTTTGCCGATACGATCCGGAGCGGGCAGGCAGCCTCCTACGCCGCTATCTCGCGGGTGCTCGGCGTCAAGCACCGGGAACAGTGGTACACACGCGGAATCATGCCCGTCGCACTCTTCAGCACGTTCTGCAGCCGTTACGGCGTCGAGGACTATGCCGGGGTCACAATCGGAGTCACCGGGAGCGAGCACGAGCTGCCCGCCCTTCTCGCGCTTACGCCTGAACTCATCCGTCTCCTGGGGTTCTTCGTCTCGGAAGGCAACTACAACGTCGCCCCGGAGGTCGGACAGTACAACCTCGCGATAACCGAGAACCATCAGGCGCCTGCGATCCAAGCCGCGGCATGCGCTGTCCTGAACACCTATGCAACGATCACCGGCGGCACCCCCGACACCACGACCATCTACGGGGTCGAGGCGGAGCGCAACCGGGCCCTGCAGGTCTACTTCGGCGGAAAAGCAGCTTACCTGCTCTTCCGCTACGTATTCGGCATCCCGGAGAGGGCAGTCGAAAAACGCCTTCCCTGGATCGTCTACCACTTAAACGATGTGCTCCTCCACGAGTTCCTCTCCGCCCTCTTCACCGGCGACGGCTCGGTATACTACCGTCCTGAAAAGTCGGACTGCATCGTCAACTACACCACCGCATCGCCGACCCTCCGACAGGAACTCTCGCTCCTCCTCACCGCACTCGGGATGAAACCCCACATCGTCGAACTCTACGCCGATAACGAGGACAGGGGGACGCTCTATCGCCTCCAGATCAACGGGCGCAAGAACGTCGAGGCGTTCGCCCGGTACGCCACGTTCCTTGACTCGCGGCAGGACCACATCGACGGGTTCCTCTCCGCAGTGAAGGGAGGGCGGACTGCCGAGCGGGAGGAGACCGTCGTCGAGATCGCTCCGGCGGACCCCACCGGTGCGTACGTCTACGATCTCTTCATCGACGGCGACGGGGCTGAGGAGAGCCACACGTTTTTCGCATCCGACGGCCTCTTAATCCACAACTGCCAAGACTGGGACCTGCGCTACTTCTTCTACTACGGTCTGATGCCTGATGGCAACGGGACAAAAGCCTCTGTTGCCGGCCCGGCAAAGCGGGCTGAGGTAGCGGTTCTCCACGCGGTCAAGGCGCTCGGCT
>DAFR01000031.1:18075-18906 GCA_002497965.1 Methanomicrobiaceae archaeon UBA436
GGCGGCCAGGGCTACTACAACTTCCTGACGTTCCTGGCGCCATACTTTGAGGGGATGGACTACGACGGGATCAAGCAGTTGATGCAGATGTTCGTCTACGAGATGACCCAGATGATGGTTGCCCGGGGCGGTCAGGTGGTCTTCTCGTCGGTCCAGCTCTCCCCCGGCGTTCCCACCCTCTGGAAGGACAAGCCCTGCGTCTTCCGCGGCAAGGTCTGGGACGGGAACCAGGCGCCGCTCCGAACCTACGGCGAGTTCGAGCGAGAGGTCAGACTCCTCTTCAAGGCGCTGATGGAGGTGATGCTCGAGGGCGACTACTGGGGTAAACCGTTCTCCTTCCCGAAACCTGAGATCAGCATCGAGCCCGATTTCCTCACCGAGGACGAGGAGTTCAACCGCAGCCACCCAGACCTCCCCACCTATCACGACCTCTACCTGATGACGTTTGAACTTGCATCCAAGTACGGCACCCCTTACTACGACAACCAGATACCGGCTTACCGGGGCGCGGGTGAGGGGATATCGTGTTACCAGTGCCTGGCGGGGGACGAACTGGTTCCGGTGGCTGACAGAGAGGGCCGGATCAGTGTAAAGCGCATTCAGGACATCTTCGATGCCGCGGCAAAGAATGGGAGACGGATAGATACTTTCGGCGCAGAACTCGCCTACTATGATGGAAGAACTCCGAGCGTCGATTTCGAAACCCAGGAAGCGTCGCTCCGACCGTTCCACGGTGTTATGCGCAGACGGTATAGCGGCCCCCTCCTCCATATAACCCTTGAGTCGGGCCGTGCGATCACGGTCACCCCCGACCATCCTGTCTACGTCCTC
>DAFR01000031.1:18966-19648 GCA_002497965.1 Methanomicrobiaceae archaeon UBA436
CCGGGTTCTGCGAGCGAGCGGTTGAGGAGATCGAGGTTGCAGAGACCCTGGCGAAGGCCGGGTACGGCAACTTGATCCGGGCCGCCGGTGATGGGATAACCCTCAGGACATCCGGGCGCATCAGTCTGCCCCGCGTTCTGCCGGCCAGCAGCGAACTTGCCAGACTCCTTGGCTACTATCTTGCAGCAGGGCGCAGCGAGTGTTCAGCGCGGCGTTATACGGTCAGGTTCACGTTTGAAGAAGGCGATGCAGAGATCGCGGCGGATACCACCGCATGCATCCGTGCGGTCCTGGGGGTCGAGCCGCAGGTTCTGGAGACGGCATCGGGAACGGCGGTGATCATCAGCAGCAGGCTCATCTACCTTCTCTTTGCCGCCCTCGGCTGTGGTTCGGCCGATGCCGATAAGTCTGTGCCGGATCTCGTCTTCAACCTCGATCGCTCACTGGTGGCGGATTACCTCGGTGCGGTCTTCAACACAACCGGGAAGAAGGACTCCGGCCGCCCTGCCAGGAGCATCAGGCTGAATGTAGCCTCCAGGGAGGTTGCCCAGAAACTGGTCTTGCTGAGCGGCAGGATCGGAGTCCAGATGAGTTACGCCGAGCGGGATAGGCTCTTCGGGCTGCCGCCAGACAGCGCCCCCCACAGGGTCTACACCTGCAGGATAACGGACAACGACCAGAT
>DAFR01000031.1:19686-20693 GCA_002497965.1 Methanomicrobiaceae archaeon UBA436
GGCTCTCCGTTCGCGCAGATCCCCGAGAACGCGGCCACAGCCGGCTGCACCGGTCTTGCCTGTGCGAGCATGTACACCGGTGATGGGGTGGAGAAAGTCCAGGTGACCATCGTCATCCCACCTCTTGCCGGAGAGGAGGAAGAAGATCTTGCCGGTCTCCTCGAGTATGGGGATGTGCACCCGCTCCGGATTCGATCGATCGAACCGGTGGACCACGAAGGTTACGTCTATGACCTTGTCGACGTTGCGGGCACCCACACCTTTGCAAACGCGCTCGGCGTCGTGACCGGGAACTGCTGCGCCTACCAGTTCTCCTCGCTTGCTGACGAAGACGACGAGTTTGAGGATAAACTCTACTTCCGGGAGGGGAAACACTTCTCGATGGGTTCATGGCAGGTGATGTCGATCAACTGCCCCCGTGCGGCTTACAAGGCCGAGGGTGACCAGGAACGACTCTTTGCCGAGCTCAAGTCTCTCATGGACACCGCCGTCGACCTCTTCCGGATCAAGCGCCGATGGATGTCACTGATCCGGGCGAGCGGCCGGATGCCGTTTGCGATGCAGCGCCCGAAGGATCCAAACACCGGCGAACGCGGTGCGGTTGCTGTGGACCTGGAAGGCCTCGTCTACACCATAGGTGTCGTCGGCGTCAACGAGATGGTGCAGCACTTCACCGGCTACCAGCTCCACGAGTCTAAGGAAGCCTTCCGCCTGGCCGTTCGTGCGATGACCGAACTAGAGATCTACGCCCGTGAACTCTCGAAGAAGCACAACATGACGATCGCCCTCGCCCGCACCCCTGCAGAGACGACCGGCCAGCGGTTTGCGGTTGCTGATCTCCTGGACGAGCGGTTCCGCGACGATGCGATCAGGGTGATCAAGGGCNNACGCCGAACAAGCGCTCGATATGCTTGGCACGACGCTTGACCTTCCCATCTACTACACCAATGGAACCCATGTCACCCCCGGAGCGCCGGTCCCACTCACGAAACGGATCGAGATCGAGC